>NZ_AYMH01000048.1:0-16867 GCF_000633475.1 Bacillus sp. H1a
TAAACAAGAGCGATTAGAATGCCATCTTTATGGACAACTCATTAGTATCCTATTATGTTCTTCTACTATGTTTAAAATGAGAGAACTCCTGTTACGTAAGAAACAGAAAGAGCTAAGTGAATATAAAGCGATGTACATAATTAAAGATTATTTCTTACTTTTTCATCAAGCATTACATAAAAACGCCCAAGAATTATCAAAGATTCTCCTTCGTCTGTTTAACCTCCTACAGCGAAACGGACAAAAATCTCACAGATATGAGAAAAAAACAGTCTTTGATATTTTGGGCGTTGTGTATGAGTATACCACTTCTACTCATCAGGTAGCATAGTAAAAAAATTCAAACCCGTTAGGGTTTATTTGATATGCCTACTTTTATAACATCTATAAACGATAATAAAATACTACGTGAAAAGACCGCGTTTTATATAAAAATATACCTTAAGTTGATGGATGTGGGGTACCGCCACATCACCATCAAGTTAAAATTTTATAATACCCCAAAAACGAAAAATTAGATTCCTTTATAGCAATGAAGTTCATTTTTATCGTTTTTAGGGCAACCTGTTCTGTTAAGTTGATGGGCATGCGTTAGTTGCATAAGTAAGAGGTTTGAAAAAATAGCCTGTATATATTTGAACAATGAATAACTTACCTATTTTCTTGTGTTTGTTTGCACCATATACAGAAAATTGAGAAAAACGTAACGTATTATTTATCTGTTTGTTTTTGCTTCTTTTTCAAATACTCCGCACGCAATTTTTCAAGTTGCTGCTTTTTATCAAATTTGGCAGGCGTCTGTTTTTCATGAAACTTTGTCACAGCTACCTGACCTTTGTAATCCAATTGATATTTCCCCACTTTGTTCACCTACTTTTCTTGTCTTTAAAGAGAATCTATTCAACAAATATAATATACCTTATTTTACTGAAGTAAACCTTATTACTTTATTAGTTGCAAAGTCTTTTTACTACTTGTTTAAAAAAATCTACATCCCCAATATTTTTCTCCAAAAAATCACCCCTTGTTATTAATTTTTCTACTTATATCTATCTTAATCCAAATATTACTTTATTAAACTAACCTACCCCGTTAGTTTAAGTAGGAAACTTCACAATCTCAATAGAGTAAACCCTATTGATACAAGGATTTCTACCTTAACGTTGTAAATCCGCTAAATCCTGATGCTACCCCATCGCCATCAAGTTAAAAAACTAATTATCCCCCAAAACGCAAAACACGAGCTGAATTCACATAAATAACTGTAGAGAGATAAAAATTTCGTTATGGGGGTACTTTAAAATCTTAACTTGATGGGCATGGGGTGTATACGATATTGAAACTTTTTTAGAACGACAGAAATCCATTGTAATACGTTTAAAAACTATACAAAAGGAAATTAAGCATGTATTAGAAAAATAAAAACATATATATGAATTTATTTAGCTGAAAGCGGTGCGAAACGGCTTGCTGAAAAAGGTATTCGCGGTGTGGGCATTGATGCATTAGGTGTTGAACGTGCCCAAGAAGGTCACCCAACCCATAAAACACTATTTGCACACGATATTATTGTAATCGAAGGATTAACATTTAAAGAAGTAGAAACGGGTACATACTTTATAGTTTTAGCCCCATTAAAACTAATGGGTACAGATGCATCCCCAGCGCGTGTGTTATTATTCCAATAAAATGAAACTTCCATCAGTGGGAGTCTTACCGCCTGCGAATTGCGGGATAAAAAATGGACCAAGAATTTAATCTTGGTCCATTTTTTTATTTTATATCCATTTTGTATGGAATGTACCTTCTTTATCCACTCGTTTATACGTATGTGCTCCAAAATAATCGCGCTGCGCTTGTAACAAGTTTGCAGGTAGTGTTGCAGTACGATAGCTGTCATAATAAGAAATTGCTGCTGAAAATGCAGGCACCGGAATGCCCTGTTGTACAGCCACTGAGATAATTTGACGTAATCCGCCTTGATATGACTCTACAATTTCTTTAAAGTATGGATCAAGTAAAAGGTTCGGTAGGTCAGTGTTTGTCTCATAAGCCTCTTTAATGTTCTGTAAAAAGGCTGCACGAATAATACATCCGCCTCTCCAAAGCATAGAAATGCTGCCAAAATCAAGGTTCCAATCATGTTCCTCAGAAGCTGCCTTCAATTGCGTGAATCCTTGTGCATAAGAACAAATTTTACTCATATATAAAGCTTGGCGCACTGCTTCAATTAATTCGGCTTTTTCAACTCCAATTGCCGCTTTATCTTTAGGTCCAGATAAAACTTTGCTTGCGTTCACACGCTCTTCTTTTAAAGCTGAAATGCAACGTGCAAATACAGATTCTGTAATAATAGGGAGAGATATACCTAAATCAAGTGCGCTTTGGCTTGTCCATTTCCCTGTACCCTTTTGTCCCGCAGTATCAAGAATAACATCCACTAATGGCTTACCAGTTTCTTCATCTTTCTTCGTGAAGATGTCTGCTGTAATCTCGATTAGATAGCTGTTCAGTTCTCCCTTATTCCATTCAGCAAATATTTCATGAAACTCTTCTGCAGTCAAATCAAGTGTTTGTTTCAAGAAGAAATATGCTTCACAAATTAATTGCATATCTCCATATTCAATACCGTTGTGAACCATCTTTACATAGTGGCCTGCCCCATTAGGTCCGATATAAGAACAGCAAGGCTCTTCATTCACCTTTGCAGAGATATTTTCAAGCATATCCTTCACTTTCTCATATGCATCTTTCTGTCCGCCCGGCATAATAGACGGTCCCTTCAATGCACCCTCTTCTCCGCCTGACACACCTGCACCGATGAAATCGATTCCTTCTTCAGCAAGACGCTTGTTTCGGCGGATTGTATCGACAAAATATGTATTACCGCCGTCAATTAAAATATCACCTTTATCGAGGTGAGGAAGCAGAGAATCAATCGCCTTATCTGTAATTTCCCCTGCATTAACCATTAATAAAATCTTTCTAGGTGATTCAAGTGAGTTAACAAACTCTTCAACTATATGAGTACCAACTAAGTTTTTACCACGGTTCTCCTCAATGATTTCATTTACTTTTTCCTTTGAAATATCATATAGGGCAACAGAATACCCTTTGCTCTCAAAGTTAAGTGCGAGGCTTTTTCCCATAACGCCCACACCAACAACTCCAATTTGTAACTTTGCCATATTTCATCGTTCCTTTCTATGCATGTTACTCTATATTATAGTATATATACCTAAAGTAACACTTTAATCAAATAATTCATCTTATTCATTTCAAGATGCGTGCAAAAGATCATAGGGACACGGCACATCACCATCAAGTTAAAAAATAAAGAGTAACTTCCGTATCCCACTTATGATCTTACTCTACAAACACAATACCTAATTCATTATGTCCACCTGCATATAGCGCTGTTTGAGCAAGGCCAGGCTCACCTTTTGTATCAAGTGCTTCTAGCTTACAAAATGCCCCTGTCATCTTGGACTGCAGCGCGCCATAAAACTCCTCTGTACTTTTAGGAATCACGCCGTTTATTTTCGTAATAACCCCTCCGGGCTTCAGATTCAATTCTGCACCAACTGTATTCGGGATCGTGCCTAAACACTACTAATCTATCATCGCGCGCTGCAAAATACGCTGTACGCGTTTTATCAGCAATTCATTCTCTCATTGGCATACAGTACGGACATTGACCCGCCGCATCTGTAAAAAATAGAATTTTTATATCTTTTTTTACTTTTCCAAACCAGAAATACTCTATTTAAATTGTTTTTTAACGATATACATTTTAAATTCGTCCCAGTAAAGTGTACTTAATTGGGACGGTAGACTATTTGCCAATTTTCCTAAGGAAAGAGTACCCCATATGACTTATCCCAAAAGTTTAATTGGAAAAAATTTCAGATGTGGCGGGTTATTCTTTGAATCGTTTCCGTACCCCTTTTACTGTCTAGAAAGATCTATACAAATAAGCTTAGTAATAAAGTAAATCCTAATCCGGCTACGGAAACGATAGTCTCAAGTAAGGTCCATGTTGCAAATGTTTCTTTCATGCTTAAACCAAAGTACTCTTTGAACATCCAGAAACCAGCATCGTTCACGTGTGAAGCAATTACACTACCAGCTCCTGTTGCAAGGACAACTAAAGCAAGGTTAACATCAGAGTGACCTAACATCGGGATCACTAAACCGACAGTTGTTAATGAAGCAACCGTAGCAGACCCTAATGAAATACGTAAGATGGCAGCGATAATCCACGCGAGCAAGATCGGTGATAATGAAGTTCCTTTGAATAATTCGGCTACATAGCTACCAACGCCGCCATCAATTAATACTTGTTTGAAGGCTCCGCCTCCGCCAATAATTAAGAGCATCATCCCAATATTTGAGATTGCTGTTGTACAAGATTCCATCACGTTTTTGATTGGAATATTTCTTGCCAATCCCATTGTATAGATCGCAACTAATAAGGATATCAACATGGCAGTATCCGCATTCCCAATAAACTGGATCGCCGCTAGTAAACTATTATCTTTAAATCCCATTGTCTTTTGCAGCAAAGTAATAATTGTAGCGATTGCCATTAAAATAACAGGCAATAAAGCGGTAAAAACACTGATTCCAAAGCCAGGAGTTTCTTCAAGTTTAAATACTTTCTGCTCGCCTAAAGATTTAATATTACCAGTTTTTGTGAATGCTTCAGGTACTAGTTTTTTTGCAATTTTAGTAAATACAGGTCCAGCTAAAATAACTGTTGGAACCGCTATCATAAAACCGTAAAGTAATACTTCACCGATGTTTGCATGCAATTCACCTGCGATAGCGGTTGGTCCTGGGTGTGGCGGTAAAAATCCGTGTGTTACAGATAAAGCTGCTGCCATCGGAATACCGAGATATAAGATAGAAACTTTTAATTCTCTTGAAATAGCAAATACAATCGGAATTAATAATACTAATCCTACTTCAAAAAATAATGCAATACCGATAATAAATGAGGCAGTCACAACAGCCCATTGAATGTTCTTTTCACCGAATTTTTTCACAAGGGTCATGGCAATGCGTTGTGCGCCCCCAGAATCTGAAAGCAACTTACCTAACATCGCACCAAGTCCAAAAACGAGTGCTAAATGACCAAGTGTTCCGCCTAATCCTGCTTCAATGGTTTTATAAATTTTTTCTGGTGGCATTCCAAGTGCTAAAGCAACGCCGAACGATACAATGATTAATGAAATAAAGGTATTTAATTTAAAGCGCATTATCAGTAAAAGTAATGCTAAAATCCCAATTGCTACAATGACTAATGGCATCGTAGTTCCCCCCTAATATTAGCTGTATTTGTATTTATCCCGCTATTCGTGGGCAGTAAGGCCCCCCCCACCTCAAGATTTAGATAGAAGCGAGGAGTGAGGGATTACTGATGAAAGTTTTACTTTATTAAATTTCTTTGATAATTTGCAATTCGTGTATAATCGTCTTCTAGCGCCCTTGATAGGTTAATAAATATTGGCAGTAATTGTCTGTATTCTTTTGTCGCTTCTTCTTTCGGTGTATGTTTGTAGGTGCTGCCAACCATTTCGGAAACGATTTCAAAAGAATCAATTTTTCCTGTGGCATAGAGACCTAATATACATGCACCTAGACAGGAGCTTTCGTAGCTCTTTGGAACAACGACTTCAGATGCGAAAATATCGGACATCATTTGTCGCCAAACGTCAGACCTTGCGAAGCCGCCTGTTGCTTGAATACGGGTTACAGGACCATCCATGCATTCGGTTAATGCTAAAAATACAGTGTATAAATTATAAATAACGCCTTCTAAAGCTGCACGAATCATATGTTCCTTCTTATGTGACATCGTTAAACCGAAGAAGGAGCCACGTACATCTGGATTCCATAATGGTGCACGTTCACCTGCGAGGTATGGATGGAATAATAATCCGTCTGCACCAGGTCTCACGCGTTCAGCTATTTTAGTTAATACATCGTATGGATCAATTCCTAGTCTTTTCGCAGTTTCTACTTCTGATGAAGCAAGTTCATCACGAATCCAGCGAAGGACCATTCCACCATTGTTTACCGGTCCACCAATTACCCAATGCTTTTCCGTTAAGGCATAACAAAATATTCTTCCTTTTTTATCTGTTTGCGGCTTGTCAATGATGGTTCGAATAGCACCACTTGTCCCAATTGTGACCGCAATCTCGCCTTTTCGAATTGCATTCACACCTAGATTAGAAAGTACTCCATCACTTGCACCAATGACAAACGGTGTTTGTGGATCGATACCAATCTTTTGGGCTAAATCTGGATTGCAGTTGCTAAATATTTTGGTAGTTGGTACGAGTTCAGATAATTGATCAGGTGTTACACCAGCAATTTTTAAAGCTTCCTCATCCCAATCTAGTGTTTTTAAATTCATCATACCCATGCATGAAGCGATGGAATGATCGACAACATATTGATCAAAGAATTGTTTAAAGATATATTCTTTGATTCCGATATATTTTTTCGTTCTAACAGCGATTTCAGGATGGTCATTCACAATCCATGTAATTTTACTTAATGGCGACATCGGGTGAATGGGCGTTCCTGTTCGTCTATAAACTTCATGGCCATTCAGTTCATCTTTGATTTTATGTGCCCATGCCTCACTCCGATTATCTGCCCAAGTGAT
Source organism: Bacillus sp. H1a (assembly GCF_000633475.1). Lineage (NCBI taxonomy): Bacteria > Bacillati > Bacillota > Bacilli > Caryophanales > Bacillaceae > Bacillus > Bacillus sp. H1a. The sequence continues at coordinate 6,680 of NZ_AYMH01000048.1, forward strand.
ACAAGGTGTCAGCGGCTGATCATTTTCATCCATGGCAATGACACTATGCATAGCACTGCTAAATGAAATAAACGATGGGTTTTTATCTGAATGATGTTTCGTTATATTTGATATCGCTTGCAAAACAGCTTGGAAAATCTCTTCTGGATCTTGTTCCGCTGTGGATATATCCGGTGTGCGAAGTGGGTAACCAATATTCTCGGTTTGGATGACTTCGCCTTTTTCAGTGAATAAAACTGCTTTCGTACTTGTTGTACCGATATCTATACCTAACATATAGCTACTCATGTCCTTGCTCTACTCCTTTAGATAACATTTGTTGTGACATCCAGAGGTCTTCAACTTTCCCTTGAACATCATCAAAGTTTTGATGTAAGGCCTCGATCATGAGGGCTCGATCTTTTGATTCGATTGCTTTTATATAAAGCTCATGATTTTTAATAACCCGTTCAAAGTCTTCGTACTTTTCCTTGAAACGGGTACGCATTGATAAAAGGATTAAGCTTTCCATAACAGGCTTTAAATTATTCCAAATCATCAGGATGTAGGAATGCTCAATGGTGCGAATAATCGTTTCATGGAATAAGAGATCTTGATAAGAAAACTCATCAGCATCGTGATATTTAATGGCGATTTTCATCATTTCCATTATTTTATTTAGTTCTCTTACTAAATCATTTGTGTCCATCTTTACAAGTCGCTCAAAGATAAACGTTTCTATAAGTAAACGAACATCATATATTTCTTCGATTTCTTTTTCGGTTAAACCAATGACAACTGCGCCCATTCTTTCTAAGCGAATAATATTTTCAGAAGCTAGTACTTTTAATGCTTCACGAACGGGTGACCGACTTACAGAAAAATCGGCAGCTAATTTATTTTCCGATAGGATGGTACCGCTTTCAATTCCACCTACAATAATACGCATTCTCAGTTCGCTCGCAACACGATCACCTGCAGAAGCTTTTGAAAGCCATTTTTCAGGATAAAGAAATCCAATTGATTCCGTCATAACTTCACCTCATGTTAATCAAGTATACTTGTATACAAGTATTATAACTCAGATTTTTAATTATGCAAGCTCTTTTACTTTTTGTTTCGATTCTTTTAGGGGGGAGACAGCCCCATCACCATCAAGCTAAGAAAAGCAAATATCCAAAACAAAAAAATGAACTAAATTCCTACGGACAACTATGAAAAGATGAAATTTTCGTTTTGGGGATATTTCAAAATCTTAGCTTGATGGGCATGGGGTATTTTCTTTTTAACACACCTCACCACGTAATGCTCTTTTTTTACAAGTCATGAAATTATGATTATATGCCTTTATGTATTAACGTTAACGTATATAACTGTTTTTCCACCCCGCACACGAGAAATGCATAGTATAAATAATAAAAAAAGCAGAAAATCACTCGCGATTTCCTGCTTTTTTTATAAATTTAAGTTCTTGATATATACATCGCTTCACGCGAGGTTGCTATTTACTAGTACACGATAACCGGTTCATTAGTGCTTAAATTATCATACACAGTTTTTGCAATACTAGGAGAAAGGTTAACACATCCGCCCGATCCCCCCGTTAAATAGGCATTATTTGCCCAGTTTGTTCGCCATCCGGCATCGTGGAACCCTTGGCCGCTATTTGTGAACGGAGCCCAGTAATCTACTTTAACGGAATAATCAGGTTTACCTACTGCACTGCCTTTGAGTGTGTACGGTGATCGTTTATAAAGGACATACCACACACCTGGTGATGTATCTTCACCCGTGCTATGTTTACCAGTTACTACATTTGTTGTGACTGCTAAATTTCCATCTTTGTAAATCCAAATTTGTTGCTCTGCAATTGAAACTTCCGCATACGTGTCTCCGATGCCATTATTCGATGTTGTTTCATAACCGATGCCTTCTTTATCCCAGCCATTTCCATGAATATTAGAAGCAGAAAGCGATTTTTCGCCTTTTTCAAAGGCTTGTTGAACTTGCTTTGTTTCTTTTTCAACATCTAGTGCCCAGCCATAGCCTTGTCCTTTTACTGATATGACCGAACCAGAATGGGTTTTAAATGCGAAGTCTTTATTTAATGTTGATTTAACATTATTAATTTCAGCAATCTTATTCTTAATGTCCCTCGCATCGATTGTAACTTTCATATCCTTTGATATAGAGGCATTTTGAATTAAATCTTTCGCTTTTAAAGGATAAACTTCATTCTGTACCTTATAATCAACGGACTGTTGAAGAAGTTCCTGTAGTGCTTGCTCCTCTTTTTTGACAATCGGATTGTCTTCTTTAATAGGCTGTATGTATGCAGACTTCAGATGAATTTCGCTTTTATACTTTTGCTTGTCGTAATCTTTCAATAGGCTAGTAACGTCATACTGTTTTCCGTCAACGCTTTTCGAAATAACAACTTTTCCTTGTTCGAGCTTCGCCATAGCATCTTGAGGTGCTTTTAATTTCTTATTCATAGAGACTAGCTTTTCTTCTACAATTTTTCTCAGCGTTTCGCTACGATATTGATCCGCTTTTTCCGGTAGCAGTGAATAATTTGTTTCCTTTGAGGAAGGGAAAAATGTCCACTGGCTTTTTAATAGTTTCTTAACTTGAGACAGCTCTTTTTCCGTAAGTTCCATTTGCGTATCTTTTTCATCTAAAATTTGTTGTTGACCGACATAGACTTTGTTTTCTAGTCCAGATGTGTTTAATTTCTGTATTGCCTGATCAGCGGTCAGACCATCGACTTTTGTGTCATTAATCGTAACATTTGAATTGAAGTGAGTTGCCTGATAATAACTCATTCCCCCAATGAGAAGTGCAATTATACCGCCACCCGCTGCGATAAGCTTCCAATTTGTAAAACGTTTGCTTGATCTCACCCGTTTTTTATCAATTTCTTCAACTGATTCATTTATTGTGTTGTTGTTCATAAACTATTCCTCCAAATACATCAACGTCAATCGACTGTATACTAGTGTGTTTATATACTAATCCATTGATTAGTTTACCCTATTATTCTTAAATTTTCATTATTTTTTTACCAGATTTTAAAGTGTTGAGTCGATCTTTTTTTGCAATACCAAAGTGCAGGCAAATGCAAAGAAACTTACACAGGCTTACAAACGTTTATATTCAATTTTATGGTTCTGGTGCAAAAAAGTATGGAGTAATGATTTAGAAAAATTAATTCATGAATTAAAAACGAAAAAAATACTACAAAATAATCACACTAAATCAAATCACCTATATTTACTTGTTCCATTTGTATTTGATACGTACCCGATTGATACTTAGCCATATTGAGCTTTTCATCTATCAGCACATTTTTTTTCTCTATTTCTCTCTAATGTTTCCCAATAAAATTGATTCATTTCAGGCGCAATACCATCTTGCAGAATAGAAGCTGATATTTGTATTACACTCAGTAGTGTTTTCAATTGATGTGAAGCGCCAACTTGATTCCAACACGCAGCAAACCATTTTACAATAGCTTTTGTTTCTATATCTGATCGTTTTTCAAAGTTTTGATCATAAAACTCTCAAAATCCATCTTATATGCCATGCTGCGTCCATTCGGCTTATCCTTTTCTTCACGACTTTTAATTAAATATTCATTTTCATCTCTTTTTTCAATTTACCGACGTAGTTCTCTTTTTAATGCTGGAGTCAATTGAATACGTTTCTGCCTTCTTTTCTCTCATTTTCAGCAATATTTTCCTGGGTATTAGCCAAAGTGGGAAGAATAAGAGCTTTTTTATATACAAATAATAGACCTCAAGGAGTTGTTGACATGAATTTGATATTTAATATTATAGGGATTTTCATTGTATTATTATTAGTTTTCTTATGTTCGCCTAATAGAAGAAAAATAAAATGGAAACCAATCATTGTTCTGATAATATTTGAACTTCTTATTACATGGTTTATGTTAGGCACTAAATTGGGAAGTATCATAATTAATAAAATTGCATCTTTTTTCTCTTGGCTAATATCATGTGCGAATGAAGGTATTCGATTTGCATTTCCTTCAGCTATGGAAAATCAAACAATTGACTTCTTCTTTAGCGCATTACTTCCTATCATTTTTGTTATCACTTTTTTTGATATTCTTTCTTATTTTGGAATCTTAACTTGGATTATTGATAAAGTAGGTGCAATCATTTCAAAAATTTCTCGTTTACCAAAATTAGAAAGTTTCTTTTCCATTCAAATGATGTTTTTAGGAAACACAGAAGCACTTGCTGTTGTTCGTGATCAATTATCTGTTTTAAAAGAAAATCGTTTGTTAACCTTTGGAATTATGAGTATGAGTAGCGTCAGCGGTTCCATTCTTGGTGCTTATCTATCAATGGTTCCAGCAACATATATTTTCAGCGCGATTCCTTTAAACTGTATAAACGCATTAATTTTAGCCAATGTTTTAAATCCTATAGAAATCACTAAAGAAGAAGATATTGTTTATTCACCTTCAAAAAAAGAAAAGAAAGATTTTTTTTCTACCATTTCAAACAGTATGTTAGTTGGGATGAATATGGTTATTGTTATTTTAGCAATGGTAATTGGATATGTAGCATTAACTGCATGTTTAAATGGTATTTTAAGTTTTTTTGTAACTGGTTTAACAATTCAAAAAATCTTCTCTATTATCTTTAGTCCCTTTGCTTTTTTACTCGGTTTATCAGGAACTGATGCTATGTATGTAGCTGAATTAATGGGAATAAAAATAACAACTAATGAATTTGTAGCAATGATGGATTTAAAATCACACCTAAACACTTTACATCCGCATACTATTGCAGTTGCAACAACATTTCTAGCCTCTTTTGCAAACTTTAGTACAGTGGGTATGATTTATGGAACTTACAATTCATTATTTGGCGAAGAAAAATCATCAATTATCGGTAAGAATGTATGGAAGCTTCTTGTTAGTGGAATAGCTGTTTCTTTATTAAGTGCTATGCTTGTGGGTCTTTTTGTATGGTAAATGAATATCGAAGATACTTTACACCCTTACAGATAAAATTTATGTAAACCGTGTAAGGCATAAGGAAATATGTCCCCATTATCATTCTAGCCAAGAAGACTCCCGCCTCAAGGAAAGTGAAGAGTATATCCCAGTGAGTAGTCGTGATTAGAATTGGCTTTCTACGTTAGCAAAAATTGCTACTGCAGTAAATAGTGGAATAAATCCCTATAAAATATACACAATAAACATATTGAAAAGTCTTTTCGAGGGGAGTTTATGTTGTGTTTCCTATTTTTAAATTTTTAAAACAAGGACGTTATTCGATAAATGATCAAGGCAATAGAAATTCAAATACTCAGAAAGAAAATGTAGAAAATCATAACATTAACTGTGACTTATTCCAAAACATAAATAATCTTCAAATACTTTTTCAACAAGCCCCTGATCTGGTAATTCGCCAATTTCAACTAGTAAATAAATCAGAAGCCGCTCTAATATACTTATCCGGATTAACAGATACACAATCTATTCATAATAATATACTGTCCCCTTTGATGTATAAACCGTTTGATATTAGTAATGGTCTCCCTGTCACAATAGGAGAAGTTCAAACAATTAATACTTGGAATCAAGTCGAAAATGCTATTTTTCAAGGGGATAGCATTTTATTAGTTCACGGTCTACACGCAGGATATCAACTAAATACAAAAGGGTGGCCACAAAGAGATATAACAGAACCTAAAAATGAAATCTCGCTAAAAGGGACTCATCAAGGATTTGTAGAAACATCTAGTCAAAATATAGCTTTAATACGAAGGTATATTCCTAATAAAGAATTAGTATTAAAAGAGGTTTTAATTGGAAGTAGAGGAAAGACCAAAGTATCTATTTTATATTTAAGAGATATAGCTTCTAACGATGTACTTAAGGAATTGGAAACTAGAATTCAAAATATTGAGGTGGATACAGTTATAAATACTGGTGAAATAATTGAATATATTGAGGATAATCCTTATTCACCATTTCCACAATTCATCTTGACCGAAAGGCCAGATGCAACTGTATCTCACATCCTTCAGGGGAGATTCGGCATTGTTGTGGATCGAAGTCCAAATGTTTTGATTGCCCCCGTAAATTTCATTTCTTTCTTTCAAGGGATAGATGACTACGAAACACGTTGGTTAGTATCTTCCGCTGTTCGATTACTACGTTTTATAGGCTTTTTTATAGCCTTATTGTTACCTGCAACATATGTAGCGTTTATTTCATTTAATTATGAAGTTATTCCTGTACAGCTCTATTTATCAATTGCAGAATCAAGAGAACGCGTTCCGTTTCTTCCGGTGATGGAAGCTTTACTTATGGAGATTACCTTAGAAATGATGAGAGAGGCTGCCCTTCGTTTACCCACTCCCATTAGCCAGACCGTAGGGATTGTTGGAGGTATTGTGATTGGACAAGCTGCTGTTCAAGCAGGGATTGTGAGTAATATCATGATTATTATTGTTGCTGTTACAACTATAGCTTCTTCTATTGTTCCTAATTATGAAATGGGTTTGGCAATAAGATTATTGCGTTTTCCTATGATGTTATTAGCTGCTTTATTTGGAATTGTAGGAATTGTTATCGGCTGGATGACTATAATTGCACATCTTATATGTTTAGAGTCCTTAGGTACTCCTTATGGTAGTCCTTTGTCACCTTTTCGCATTTCAGGTATGAAGGACACATTCGTTCGCTTTCCTTTGTGGTCAATGAAGAGAAAATCTAAAAATATTACAAAGAATCACAAAGAAACTAATCCTGATAAAGGGTGAAAATATGAAAAAATATGCATATAATGACATCACTGTCATGCAATATATCTTTATTATTAATGCCTCACAAGTAGGAACTGGAATCCTATCCCTTCCAAGGGTACTTGCAGAAAAAGCTGGCACAGATAGCTGGATAGCACTATTTATTGGCTGGTTTTGTGCTATGGCCGCCAGCATTTTTCTAATTCAAACAGCCAAACACTATCCAAATGATACCTTATATGAAATTCTTATTCGACTTTTTGGGAAAATCATTGCTACCATGGTAATTATTCTTTATATGATATATTTTGCTTTTTACGCATGGACAGTTCTAATTAATGGCATGCTTTATATTAAGGGTTGGCTTCTTCCAAAAACAGCCGACTATATTATTTTGTTTTTGTTCTCTATTCCAACCTTTCTGGTTGCACGCAATGGTGTTCGGATAATAGGTCGATACTGTGAATTAAGCTTTTATATGACAATGTGGATTCCATTTTTTTTCTTCATACCATTAGAAAATAGTAATTGGCTACATTTTCTTCCAATATTAAAGGAGGGTTGGAAACCTATCTTTTCGGCTGTTCCTTCTACTATCTTTTCCTTTATAGGATTTGAAATCGCATTTTTTCTTTATCCTTTTTTGCAAAAAAAGCAATATGCAACGCAAGGCATTATTATAGCAAATACCTTAACATTTTTATTTTATCTATTTACTATAGTTATTTGCTTTTTATACTTCAGTCCAGATGCAATTTTAGAGTTTAATCAACCCGTACTAAACTTGCTTAAAGCTATTGAATTTCGTTTTTTAGAACGGTTTGATATGATTTTATTAGCTATTTACTTACTTGTCGTCTCTACTGCATGGATTCCCTGTGTATACAGTGCTGCATTTTGTTCTAGTCAACTAATTGGAAAACAAGATCATACTTCTCATGTAGCTATTATATTATTGGCGGTAATTATCGTAACGTTTTGGATCCATCCCTCATGGAATGAATCTGAACTATTTCAAAATCTCACATCGAAAGCTGGACTTGTATTAGCTTTCTTATTCCCTGTATTTTTATGGATATATAACTTAATCCACAAAAAATACTTTCGGAGGGAAGCACATTGAAGCAAAAAATATTATGTAGTGTTTTAATTCCGCTACTATTGCTCACAGGGTGTTTAAACTTAGACCAAATGAATGTAGAAGATGTTACACTCACTCTTATACTGGGTTTAGATTTGGACGAAAATGATAACTTGAAAGTATACTTATCCAGTCCTGTTTTCAATAAAGAAGCTAAGATTAAAGAAGAACAATATGGTGTGAAATCTGTTACAGTGCGAAACTCTCGCGAAAAATTTGATACCATGGTTATGGCTTTGACATCAGGAAGCAAGACACAACTTATTTTGATTGGTAAGCGACTTTTAAAACATAAGAAGTGGGTGGATTATTTAGATCCTTTTTATCGAGATCCCAAAAACACGGTTACTACAAGAATTGTTGCTGTGGATGGACCTGTTTCAGACATAATTTATTCTGCTCCCAAAAATAAACCTCGTCTTCCTATATATTTGGCAAAATTAATTGATACTGGACATAGAAGAAATATTACTGTACAAACGACTCTTCAAGATTTTCATAACCAAACAAGAGAAAAAGGAATGACAGCGAGTATAAGTGCACTTAAAAAGAATAACGATATAAAGTTGACAGGTACAGCATTACTTGATGAAAAGAATAGATATAAGCTAACTATTACACCAAAAGAAAATTTATTATTAAGCACTTTACAAAATAACATAAAGGGAGAATTTCCATTTACTATTGCCGTACCGCTACAATCTGAAAGCAAAGAAAAACATTGGTTAAGTTTTAGTGCTCAAGGTACCAAAGTAAAAACAAGCGTACAATATAAAAATCATTTTTTGTTTAATATGAATGTACATATGAGAATTGTAATTTCAGAACGACTGTTTCCTTTTAATGTTAGGAATAATGAGGAGAGATTAGAAAAAAGTATTGAAAAGCAGTTGAAAAGTGATTTAGAACGTTTCATAAAGAAAATACAAAAAGCAGAAATTGACCCTATTGGACTTGGGGTGTATGCACGAGCATATACATATAAGGATTGGAAAAGAGTCCAAAAGCAATGGGGAAAAGCATTATCGAAGGCTGATGTTAAAGTTAATGTACATGTTAAAATTGGTGGAATGGGTACAATCAAGTAACAAGAACTCAAAATAATAATTTTTTAGGCACTTCTTGGGTAGCACCATATTACCATCAACTTAAGAATTCAAATTATCCATCGCTGTCAAGCTAAGTTTATGTAGTACCACCTAAACGAAAAAATAAGCTTTTTTGTTAAAAATTAGTACAAAATTTTATTTTTGGGTACTATGAAATTTTAGCTTGATGGCTATGTGACGGTCCCCTTACTTAAATTAGTATGTTGAATCACTAATTAGATGCGTATGGTATATTTGAAAAGCGCCCTGTTTACAGGGCGCTTCACTTTTAACTAATAACTAATATTAGCAGTTGGGTATAATGTTGTTCCTCCAATTGAAACTTTAATTTCATTTGTTAATGGAACATTTTGTTCATTAATAATTGTTCTCCACCACTCCCATGCAAGACCCGTACATTCTCTCGCTACGACTTTCACATTCTTTGAATTCGGCGGAAGTGGTATGACTGTAGAGAAATGAGCAGTTTTGTCTTTGCCGCTTCCATCCCAAGTTTTATGTGTTAGTACTTCTTTCCCATTTTGATCATATGAGAATTCATCCCAAGATACATCAAATTGAGCAACATATGCACCGTAATGATCAAGCGTCATTTTAGCACTTGAATATTCTGTAGTTGTAGTCTCAATATAATCTGTATTGTTATGAACAGCAGCAGTTGAATTATCTTTTAAGAAAGTGCTTGTATATGAAATTGGGTATGCTGGATTTTTAAGGCTTAATTCTGCATTATCTTTAATGATATTTCGTATTTCATTAAAATCTTTTGTAACAACCTTGTTATGCTCTTTCGCATCTCCGCCTAATACTACAGCGGTAAAGGTACTTTCTTCAAAAATATCTTTGTACTGTCCACTCGTTTCGACGCTGTTATTCTTAAGTAAGGCTTTAAAGGCAGCTTGTACATCTTTGCTCTTAGATGTTGTTTCTAATTTCACATAAATTGTTCTACCATAAGCTACATTTGACACCATAACAGGCGGAGCCGCATTACTTACCCCTTTACGAGTTAACTCATCAAAATTAACACTATTATCAAAAAGATCTGATGGATTGTTAGGTAATTCAGCACTTACGGTATAAAATATTTGTTTATATGCCGCAACCATCACTTTTTTCTCTCCATTTGCAATCGCATTAAAATCAATATTCAGTGAATTATCAAGATAT
>NZ_AYMH01000049.1:0-297 GCF_000633475.1 Bacillus sp. H1a
CCCTTAATTAAGGCTTTAAAAGCAGTTTGTACATCTTTGCTCTTAGATGATGTTTCTAATTTCACATAAACTGTTCTACCATAAGCTACATTTGACACCATAACAGGCGGAGCCGCATTACTTACCCCTTTACGAGTTAGCTCATCAAAAGTAACGCTATTATCAAAAAGATCTGATGGATTGTTAGGTAGTTCTGCACTTACGGTATAAAAGATTTGCTTATATGCCGCAACCATCACTTTTTTCTCTCCATCTGCAATCGCTTTAAAATCAATGTTCAGTGCATTGTCAAGATAT
>NZ_AYMH01000050.1:0-63035 GCF_000633475.1 Bacillus sp. H1a
GCGCAAAGAAGGCTTGCAGTTGCGGATCAGTATAAGATAAACTACCCATCTTGCCTGCAATTTGAACTTGTTGGTTTAGGGCATCGAGAATGTTTTCCGCATTGCTTTTTTCTTTTTTACTTTCAAATTGCTGTACTTTTTGAATCGTATCCTCTAATTCTTTGCTGGCGGCAACCAGTTTTTCATCAAACTGGCTTTTCGGCATACTCAATGAAATCAAATCGTTCACGCTGTTGTAAATATTAGAGATGCGACTATCGATTTCATGTTTCTTGGGTTGGAGATTGGAAAGTTTGTTTTGTGTTTGCAGTAATGCATCTTCCAGAATAACCGCATTCTCATCACTTTCTCCCGTTGTTGACTGAAAATCCTTTAAAGTTGTCAACATTTCCATAATGAGAAATTCATTGGTAACTTTCAACCCAGTCACAACTGCACTTTGGTTATTATTGATGTCGTTGACAATCGCATTTCCTGTTGCACCCTGCATGGCTTCGGCCTGGATAATGCCATTCAATGCGTTTTTGGCTTGTTCAAGTTGTTCATTGGTTTTACTGGTGTCTTTTTGGAGTTTTGCCAGTATTTCATTGAATTCCTTTAAATCTACTTGAAAGCCCATTTAATCAGCCTCTCTTTCTGGTGAAGTATGAACAACTTCATAGAAGACAAGCTGTTGCGCCCCACCTAAATCATTTTTAATATCAGGCAATGTATGCCCTCCTCAGTGTGAAAAAATTCAACCAAGTATATCAAAATGAAAAGAGAAAACATCAAAATGTCTTTTATTCGAAACGTATGTCACGTATCGGGGGGGACAGTCGAGATACGTGTAAAAACAGGTCACCCATTCTTCTCTGAAGTTCTTTATCTAAGCGTTGTGTAATAAGTTTTTCTGTGGTTGAGTAAATTGTAATGGAGCCTACGATATCACGCGTACCATCAGGCGAAATAAGTATATAAATAACTTGGTATTTTTTCATACATAGCATGCTCCTTTAACTATATGTTTTTTAATCCTGTATTTCTCCTCATTCTCCACTCATAAATTCACAATCAAAGAAATACTTGTCCATTAAGTTATTTACAATCCCGTTGAAATAAGCAAATTTCCCTTTATTCATTTTCGTACCAGATTTAATTTTCATAACAAACTCTTTGATAGCTTTTAAGCCAATAGTAAGCTCTTGGTCTTTGGTAAATGCTTTATTACCTGTAGAGAAGTTTGTAACTTTATTACACTGTCTTACGACCTTCCATAGTTCTTGAATTGTTTTAGATTCAGAATAGAAAAAGCTAACTAAAGAAACAAAACGTTCTGGTACCCAGTGAGCTACGAAATCAGCTTCTTTAATATTTTCCTCAGATGTATTGCTATTCTCATTACTATTACGTTTGTTTTTATCTTTTATATTTTGTTTTAAGGAAGAAGGGGTTGTTTTAATGGTAGGACACTTTGTAGGACTTTTTGTATCTACCTTGTTGGACACTTCTTCCACAATTGGTTGAATGATAATAGCGTTAGAAGTTTGAAGCATATCTTTTTTACGCTTCATTGCTACCTGTTTAATCATCTCTAGATCCACAAGTTTCTTCATTAAACGTTGTACAGTTTTATAGGATACTTCCATTTTTTTAGCTATTCTATTTTTACATAGGAAACTAACGCCTACATATTTGCAGCTGTGGCGTTTTAAAATTTCAAGTAATGTAATTAGTTTAGATTGTACATCGGTACGCTTAATAGACATACGGATCGTGTCTCTGTATACACGTATAGTTTTATTTAATTCCTCAACTTTTTTAAATGTAGAAAGGTTGTGGAAAGATTCTTCACTTGCGATAACATCGATAAGTTTCTTCATTATTATATGTCTCCTTTTCCGGAAACAAAAAAGCAACAGAATGCCGAATGTAAGCAAACTGTTGCTAGGATACTCCACGTACTGTAAAATAGTGCGTAAGAGTACAGCAAGTGTTTGCCTATCGAGAGTAGGCGGACGGTATATATAGTGTTGGTAGCACTGTATATACACGCTGTACTTTTTTGTTTTTTATTTTTAGTGATATGGTATTTGTAGATAGAATTTATGGATTATAAGAGGTTTATTGGTAGAAAAGAAGGAACGAAGGAGTTAACTCGTATTACACATAAAGCTCCTATCGCAATTAGCCCGACAGATCAACTTTATTTTTTCCCTACGTATTCTTATTCTAGAAAAGAGTGTGCGTGGTTGTCTCATTTTCATATTGAAAGTAATAAAGAGCTAAAGGATGGAAATCTAATTATTAGATTTATTAATGGTTTTGCTGTGAAATTAGAAATATCAAAAAGTAGTTTTGAAAATCAGCAAAATCGTACAGCGAAATTGCGAACAGAGTATGAAGATCGTAAGGAAAAACAAGGAAATCCTTGCTTTAAAGAGATTGATAAAAGGGATGAATCAACATTAAGGCCAGCTTATGAGAAAGTGTATTTTGTTAGGGAAGAGGAGGTGTAAAAGGAAAGGGATGGGGGACTCATCCTTTTTTTGATTTCCTTATATACTCCATTTAATTGCCAAATTATTGAATTATTAGTTCTCTAATAATTTTAAATGGTGTAAAATTACAATATAAAGGTTATTTTCCTATATATAATTAATGTAGTGTGATTGCATATCATTTTATATTCAAGGCATACATGATAGTTCTTTCCTTATAAATTTCGAATGTTACCTATTCAGAGTACAGTATTAATACTATCTTTCTAATATTTATTAATACTTATCGTGATTGATAGTATACGCTTGCTAAAAAAGTTTTTTGTAAGAACTAGCTAGTAGAAATAGCCTTACGCGTAGTAAGGTTATTTTTTTGGGAAATACGGATTAGCACTTTCTATATATTCTTCTTTTTCATAATCTGTGCGTGGTGTCTAAATTATCTTCATATCCTGTCGAATATTGAAAGATTATTATAGTTTAATAAGGAAGGAATTCTCACGAAAGATATGGAAACTTAATAATTACATCTCCATATGTCATATCTACCATTTCCTCTTTCCTATAAGCAATGATACAGTAGAGGGAGTAATTAGAGTAAAGGGGTAAAGTGTAGAATGGATTTTCAGACAATCAAAGAGTATTTTTCACCAGAAAATATGGATCATATTGTTGAAAGTTATAAAGCGTTCGGACCACTTCTTGGTATTGGTTTACCGATGATAGAGGCGCTCATTCCAGCATTGCCACTCATTGTGTTTGTGTTGGCGAATGCTGTTGCATTTGGCTTTTGGTATGGATTTCTTTATTCATGGCTTGGATCAGTAATAGGAGCGTTACTTGTATTTTTCATTATCCGCCGCTTTGGAAGAAGTCGTTTTTTCTCTTTTGTAAATAAACATGAGAGAGTACGAAAAGCAATGGGGTGGATTGAAAGGAAAGGGTTCGCACCAATTTTCGTCATATTTTGTTTTCCATTTACACCGTCTGCGCTTATTAATGTTGTAGCTGGTTTATCACGTATTAGTGTGAAACAGTTTGGACTAGCATTAGCATTCGGAAAGCTTGTTATGATCTTTATTTTAACTTATATCGGTCATGATTTAACTTCGTTTATTCATAATCCGGTGAAATCAATTATCGTTGGGATTGTTATTTTTATTTTATGGTATGTCGGTAAAAAAATTGAAGTGAAATTAGAACTACATTAAGAATAGTCTTCTTGTAAAGGCAAGCTTCATTATTAAAGGGCGAGGGGAGAAGCGAATGAAGAAAACTTTGAAAAAAGAAGGCCTAGAGTGGATGAGAACAATCTTAATAGGTGTACTATTAGCTGTATTTTTTCGAACGTTTTTCTTTTCAACGTACGTTGTAGAGGGGAAGTCTATGATGCCGACATTGCAAGATGGCAATATGCTCGTTGTGAATAAGGTAAGTTATCAAGTAGGGGACTTGAATCGATTTGATGTTGTCGTTTTTCATGCGAATAAAAAAGAGGACTATGTAAAGCGAATTATCGGTTTACCTGGGGATCATATCGAATATAAGCATGATAAGCTGTATATAAATGGTCAATTTATTGATGAGCCTTATTTAGAGAAGTATAAGAAAGAGGTAAATGGAAGGCAACTAACAGGTAATTTTACATTAGAAGAATTAACGAGAGAAAAGTTTGTACCACCTGGGTATATTTTTGTAATAGGTGATAACCGCCTCGGGAGTTGGGATAGTAGACACTTCGGTTTTGTGAAAGCTGATACAGTTGTCGGTAAAGTTGATTTACGATATTGGCCAATTCAAGAGGTGCAAACGAATTTTTCAAAAGGTTGATATACTAAGTAGAAGTATAAAAAAAGGCAAACAACTCGGTTTGTCTTTTTTCGTGTCCTATAATACAATTATAGTAGCAAACTAACGTTCGTTATGTAAGTGAAAGGTGTGGTTACATGTCACTTCGATTTGTGATTGGTAGAGCTGGAAGTGGAAAAAGTGCACTTTGTTTACGTGAAGTGCAAGAAGAGTTAAAGCAGCGTCCACGAGGGAAAACAATATTATATCTTGTGCCAGAACAGATGACATTCCAAACGCAGCAGGCGTTAATTGGGAGCGAGGATGTAAGAGGTTCTATTCGGGCACAAGTTTTTAGTTTTTCGCGATTAGCGTGGAAGGTGCTACAAGAAGTGGGCGGAGCAAGTCGTCTTCATATTGATGAAGCTGGTGTGCATATGTTACTTCGTAAAATTGTAGAATCCCGTAAAGATGGACTATCTGTGTTTCAAAAAGCAGCAGAGCAAAACGGTTTCTTTGAACACCTTGGTAGTATGATTGCGGAGTTTAAACGTTATAATGTGACGCCGTCTAACGTATATGAAATGTGGCAACATTTAGATGCGCACAGCAGTAGTGCAGAGCAAAAGTTGCTCGCGAATAAAGTGTATGATTTACAGTTATTATATGATGACTTTGAACGTGCTTTAATTGGAAGATATTTAGATTCAGAAGACTACTTACAATTATTAGTTGAGAAGCTTCCAGACTCTGAGTATGTAAAAGACGCGGAAATTTATATAGATGGATTCCATTCATTTTCTCCTCAAGAGCTAGAAATTGTTAGAGGGTTAATGAGATTAGGAACTAGAGTAACAATAACATTAACGCTGGATGAAAAAACGTTAGCACAGCCAGTGAATGAACTAGATTTATTTTATGAAACGACGTTAACGTATGAAAAAATAAAACAAGTAGCGCGTGAAGAGAAAATAGAAATTGAAAAAACGATTCCACTTATGGAACAGCCGCGTTTTCATTCGCCAGCATTAGCGCATTTAGAAACTCATTATGAAGCGCGTCCAAATGAAAAGTTTCACGGAGAGGCGAGTGTAACGATTAGTACAGCGGCTAATTTACGAGCTGAAGTAGAAGGCGTTGCTCGTGAAATTCGAAGACTTGTGGCGGATGAAGATTATCGTTACCGAGATATCGCAGTACTTCTTCGTAACGGAGAAAGTTATTACGATGTAATGCGAACTTTATTTATGGATTATAATATATCGCATTTCATTGATGAAAAACGCCCGATGTCACATCATCCGCTAGTAGAATGCATTCGTTCTGCTTTAGAGATCATTAGCGGGAATTGGCGCTATGATGCGGTGTTTCGCTGCATAAAAACAGAGCTTTTATATCCATTAGACGTAAGAAAAGAAGCGATGCGTGAAGAGATGGATGAATTTGAAAACTACTGTTTAGCGTACGGTATACAAGGAAAGAGATGGACTTCTGAAGATCCGTGGATGTATCGACGTTATCGTTCACTTGATGATGCAAGCGGAATGATAACAGATAGTGAACGTGAAATGGAAGAGAAAATTAATCGCCTTCGTGACATTGTAAGAACGCCAGTTATTCGTATGCAAAAAAGACTGAAGCGTGCTGGAACAGTTATGCAAATGTGCGAAGCAGTATACTTATTTTTAGAGGAGCTTGACGTTCCGAAAAAGTTAGAAGAGTTACGTATTCGTGCAGAAGAAAGCGGAGATTTCTTATTTGCAACAGACCATGAGCAAGTGTGGGAAGAGGTGATGAGTCTTCTTGATACGTTCGTTGAGATGCTTGGCGAGGAGAAGATGTCCCTTTCTATGTTTACTGAGGTCATGACGACAGGTCTTGAGGCGCTTCAATTTGCGAACATTCCACCGTCACTAGACCAAGTGTTAATTGCTAATATTGATCGTTCTAGATTGTCAAATATTAAAGCGACATTCGTTATTGGAGTAAATGAAGGAGTGATTCCAGCAGCACCTATGGATGAAGGTATGCTTTCTGATGAAGAAAGAGATGTTCTTACCGCTGCGGGTATCGAATTAGCACCGACAACGAGACAAACATTATTAGAAGAACAGTTCGTTATGTACCAAATGGTGACGAGAGCGTCTGAGAAATTATATATATCTTGTCCGCTTGCAGATGAAGAAGGCAAGACGTTACTTGCTTCTAGCTTTATTAAGAAAATAAAAAGAATATTCCCTGATGTGAAAGAAGCGTTTATAACAAATGACGTAAATGACTTATCACGTTCGGAACAAATCTCATACGTAGCCACGCCAGAAGTAACGTTGTCTTACGTAATGCAGCAACTGCAAACGTGGAAGCGCTACGGATTTGAAGGCAATTTAGATTTTTGGTGGGACGTATATAACTTCTACGTTACTTCAGATGAATGGAAGCAAAAAAGTAGCCGTGTGTTATCAAGCTTATTCTATCGAAATCGTGCACAGAAATTGAGTACAGATGTAAGTAGAGATTTATATGGAGATACAATTAAGGGAAGCGTCTCTCGTATGGAGCTATTTAATCGTTGTGCGTACGCTCATTTCGCACAGCACGGTTTATCGCTAAGAGAGCGTGATATTTTCAAACTTGATGCGCCAGATATTGGTGAACTATTCCATGCGGCGCTGAAGAGAATTGCAGACAAGCTATTACGTGAAAATCGTACTTGGGCGGATTTATCAATAAAAGAGTGCGAGCACCTTTCTGCTTTAGTAATAGAAGAAATTGCACCGTTATTACAAAGACAAATTTTATTAAGTTCGAACCGTCATTTTTATTTAAAACAAAAACTACAACAAATCATTTTCCGTACGTCACTTATTCTTCGTGAACATGCGAAGTCGAGTGGATTTGTACCAGTTGATTTAGAAGTTCCATTCGGTATGGGTGGTACTGGATCACTTCCGCCAATGGAATTCGCATTGCCAAATGGTGTGAAGATGGAAGTAGTTGGCCGTATTGACCGTGTTGATAAGGCGGAAGATGAGAGTGGTACGTTCCTTCGTATTATTGACTATAAATCAAGTTCAAAGGCGTTAGACTTAACAGAAGTGTATTACGGATTAGCACTTCAAATGTTAACGTATTTGGATGTTGTTACTTCAAATGCACATACGTGGATGAAAAAGGGTGGTACTGCATCACCTGCGGGCGTATTGTATTTCCATATTCATAACCCGATCGTTGAGATGAAAGGCGATGCATCTGAAGAAGAAATTGAAAAAGAAATTTTAAAGAAATTTAAAATGAAAGGACTTGTACTAGGAGATGCTGACGTTGTTCGTTTAATGGATAATAAACTTTCAACAGGAAGCTCTGATATTATTTCTGCTGGTCTGAAAAAAGACGGTAGTTTTAGTGCGCGTTCTAGCATTGCAAGTGAGCAAGAGTTTAACGTACTTCAAAAATATGTACACCATACGTTTGAAAATATCGGTAAGGACATTACAGAAGGTGTTATTGATATTGCTCCGTACAAAATGGGGAATAAAGCGGCATGTACGTTCTGTAACTTCAAGTCTGTTTGTCAATTTGATGAATCACTTGAAGATAATCAATTCCGTACGTTAAAAGATATGAAAGATAGCGAAGCGATGGAGAAAATAAGAGAGGAGGTCGGCGGAGAATGATAGAAAATTGGCCTAAAAAACCAGAGGGTAGTCAATGGACAGATGACCAGTGGAAAGCGGTTGTAGCGAATGGACGTGATATTTTAGTTGCAGCAGCAGCTGGATCAGGGAAAACAGCGGTATTAGTTGAACGTATTATTAAAAAGATTATTAATGAAGAAAGTCCGGTAGATGTCGACCGCCTGCTCGTTGTAACGTTTACGAATGCCGCAGCGCAAGAAATGAAAAACCGAGTTGGGGAAGCGTTAGAAAAAGTATTAATTGATGAGCCAGGCTCGCAGCACATAAGAAAACAGCTTAGCTTATTAAATAAAGCTTCCATTTCGACAATTCACTCATTTTGTTTACAAGTCATTAGAGGATATTATTACATGCTTGATGTCGATCCTCGTTTTCGTATTGCGAATCAAACAGAAAATGAGTTATTAAAAGAAGAAGTGCTAGATGACATATTAGAAGAAGAGTATGGAATCGAAGATAATCATATTTTCTTTGAACTCGTTGATCGTTATACGAGCGACCGTAGTGATGATGACTTACAAAGAATGATTTTAGCACTTCATACAGAATCAAGAGCGCATCCAAACCCAGAGAAGTGGCTTGATAAATTAGTAGAAGCATACGACGTTGAAGGAAAGACGATTGAAGATTTAGTGTACGCTTCTTACTTATTAGAAGATGTGAAATTCCAGCTTGAAACGGCGGAAGAGCATATTCGTAAAGCGACAGAACTAGCAATGCTTCCTGACGGTCCAGCACCTCGTACTGAAACTTTACAAGCAGATTTAGCTTTACTTGGAACGTTATCATCAGCAGCTCGTGAGTCGTGGGCAAGTGTTTATGAAGCGATGCAAAATGTATCGTGGCAAACGTTAAAGCGTATTAAGAAAAGTGATTATAATGAAGATGTTGTAAAACAAGTAGATTCTCTTCGTAATAAAGCGAAAGATGAAGTGAAGAAATTACAAGAAGAACTATTTAGCCGCAGACCAGAAAGTTTCTTACGAGATTTTCAAGATATGCATCCTGTATTAGAAAAGCTTGTTCAGCTTGTAAAAGTATTTACAGGTCGTTTCCAAGCGATAAAACGCGATAAAGGAATGGTCGATTTCACAGATTTAGAGCATTTCTGTTTACAAATTTTAAGTGAGCCAAATGAAGATGGTGAAATGCGTCCATCAGCAGTAGCGCTTCAATATCGTAATAAATTTGCTGAAGTATTAGTCGATGAATATCAAGATACGAACTTTGTGCAAGAATCGATTATTAAATTCGTAACGAAAGATTCTGAGAGTGAAGGAAACTTATTTATGGTTGGTGACGTAAAACAGTCAATCTATCGTTTCCGACTAGCAGAGCCAGGCCTATTCCTAGGGAAATATAAACGTTTTACATCAGAAGGATTAGACGGCGGAATGAAGATTGATTTAGCGAAAAACTTCCGTAGTCGTCATGAAGTGTTAGCTGGTACGAACTTTATCTTCAAACAAATTATGGGCGAAGAAGTTGGGGAAATCGATTATGACGCTGATGCTGAATTAAAGCTAGGTGCTAGCTATCCAGAAGGTGAGGATGTAGCGGCTGAACTATTATGCATCCAGCAAACTGAAGAAGAAGTAATAGATGGAGAAGAAGGTGCAGAAGGTGCAGAAGTAGAAAAAGCGCAGCTTGAAGCTCGTCTTATAGCGCAGCGTATTAAAGCGATGGTCGATTCAGGTTATGAAGTGTATGATCGTAAAAATAATAGTATGCGCCCAGTACAATACCGTGATTTCGTTATTTTACTTCGCTCAATGCCATGGGCTCCGCAAATCATGGAAGAGTTAAAGTTACAAGGAATTCCGGTATATGCTGACCTTGCGACTGGTTACTTTGAAGCGACAGAAGTAAATATTATGATGAACGTATTCCGCGTTATTGATAATCCGATGCAAGATATTCCGCTTGCAGCTGTACTTCGTTCGCCAATTGTTGGACTAAATGATGAAGAACTTGCGATGCTGCGTGCTCATGGAAAGAAAGGCTCGTTTTATGAAGTGATGAGTTCATTCTTAAAAGGAGCACCACTTGAAGAAGAGAAAGAACTACATGATAAATTAGAATGGTTCTATAATTTACTGCAAGGATGGCGTGAATTTGCGCGTCAACAATCTCTTTCAGATTTAATTTGGAAAGTGTACGGTGAGACAGGTTATTATGACTTCGTTGGAGGTTTACCAGCTGGAAAGCAAAGACAAGCGAACTTACGTGTACTATATGACCGCGCAAGACAATATGAAGCAACATCGTTTAGAGGATTATTCCGTTTCTTACGTTTTATTGAGCGTATTTTAGAACGTGGTGATGATATGGGAACGGCAAGAGCCCTTGGAGAACAAGAAGACGTAGTTCGCATTATGACGATTCACAAAAGTAAAGGGCTTGAATTCCCAGTCGTATTTGTAGCGGGACTCGGTCGCCGTTTTAATACACAAGATTTAATGAAGCGTTTCTTACTTCATAAAGATTTCGGTTTTGGTTCACAATTTATCGATCCTCGTAAACGAATTAAATATACGACATTATCGCAACTAGCGATTAAACGTAAGATGAAAATGGAATTAATTGCGGAAGAAATGCGTGTGCTATACGTAGCTTTAACCCGTGCGAAAGAGAAGCTAATATTAATTGGAACGGTTAAAGATGCCAATAAAGAAATGGAAAAATGGCTTGATGCACGGGAACATGGAGAATGGTTATTACCAGACCACATACGTGCTGGAGCCTCATGTTATTTAGATTGGATTGCCCCTTCACTATACAGGCACCGTGATAGTGAGATGCTTCTTGAGTTAGGGCAAGGAAATATTCCGGCTGAAATTTATGAATATGATACTAGCTGGAAAGTAGAAGTTGTTGAAGGAAAAGATTTACTTGCACCAGAACCAGTTCAAGAAGAGAAACAAGAATTGTTAGAAGCACTTCGTGAGAAAAAGGCTGTTCCGTTAGAAAGTGAACGTAAAGAAGAAGTGTACGACAGATTAATGTGGGAGTATGGATATGAGGAAGCAACATCTCACCGTGCGAAACAATCTGTAACAGAAATAAAGCGAAATTATCAATCTGAAGAAGGTAGCGATAACGCCTTTATTAAAAAACTTCGTGCCCCAATTAAAACACGTCCGCGCTTTATGGAGAAAAAAGGATTAACGTATGCCGAGCGAGGAACAGCAGTCCATGCCGTTATGCAACATGTAGATTTGAAGAAACCGATTACGATTGAAGTTCTTCAGGAACAAATTGCAGGAATGGTAAATAAAGAATTATTAACATTCGAACAAGCTGAAGAAATAGCAATCGAAAAAGTGATTTCATTCTTTGAGAGCAATCTTGGTAAAAGGGTATTAGCAGCGAAAAGTGTTGAGCGTGAAGTGCCATTTACGATGATGCTTTCAGCAGAAGAAGCGTATCAAGATTGGCAAGGTAAGAGCGAAGAAACAATACTTGTCCAAGGAGTTATCGACTGCATGATTGAAGAGGAAGATGGAATTACTTTAATCGACTATAAAACAGATACGATTGAAGGAAAGTTCCCAGGCGGATTTGATCAAGCGAAACCAATCTTAGAAGACCGATACAAAGTGCAGCTTTCACTATATGCAAAAGCGTTAGAGAAAAGCTTGAAACATCCTGTGAAAGAAAAGTGTTTATACTTCTTTGATGGGAATCATCTTGTAAATATTGATGAATAGAGTTTGGAAAGGGGTTATGGAGTATGGCAACGTTAAGAACTTGTGATCAAGGACACGAGTACTATAAAAGTAGCGATTGTCCAACTTGCCCGACTTGCGAGAAAGAGAGGAAGCCGAAAGAAGGCTTTCTCTCTCTTCTTTCAGCACCAGCAAGGCGAGCGTTAGAGCACCATGGGATAACGACTGTAGAAGAACTTTCAAAGTATAGTGAAAAAGAAATTTTGAAACTGCACGGTATGGGACCTGCTTCTTTGCCGAAGCTTAGAGATGTTTTGGAGGAGAGCGGATTATCATTTAAATAAAAGGTGATGTGATGAATAGTTTTAAAAGAAAAGACATGAATGTAGAACCTATTCATGAAAAATTAAATGTATTGCGTAATGAAATAAAAGAGATGGATGGTATAATCGATCTCGGTTGGTGCGGTAAATTATTGTATCCGTATTATGAACATTTTAATGATAATAAATTGAGATATCGATCAGGTTCATTGGTAGCATTTTGGGGAATTCTCAGGGAGTGGGAAGATGAAAGTGGATTTCCATTTTATACAGGTACTCAGGATTATGATTGTCATCACTTTGATATGTACTTAACAGAGTTTTTAAAATATGCAGCTAAGGTTAAGAGGCAATTTCCGAATACTTATCTTGCTATTGTTAAATCACTGATGGACTTGGATGAAAGAGAACGATGGGAAAGTGAATTTCCTAACATACGTAAGGAGCTATTTGATAATGTTAGAGAAGAATTGTTCCATAAGGATGTTCAAAATATAGATTATGATAAGGTATACCAAGAAGGGCGAATGCTTTATTAAAACAAATATCGGTTACTATGTCACGTGAAAAAGAGGTGTCACCTAGTAGGGGACACCTCTTTTATTACGCTGTTGCAATTTGATCTTGGTCTGCAACGTCCGAATCAAATGTATTTGTTGCACTAACGCCGCTAAAAGTATTAACGACAAATCCAACATTGGAAGCCCCAGACCCGTTATAAGCTTTCGTATTTTCTTTTGGAGATACGTTATAAAAATCCCCTAAATTGAAAGAGCCATTACTGTTTTGAACGACGAGATTTCCCACAATCGAAGGCATAATACCATTCACCTACTTCACTAAGCTTTTTAATTACTATATGAATTATTTATTGGAAGGTTCATCAGTAATGTATTGGCGGATTTGCATAATACGAGAGTTATTAAAAGCATAATCAACATTTCCAATTTGAAAGCAACCAGAATTTAAAAGTGTTCGCACTTCAACGTTGTTTACTTCAATAAAAGGACGTTCATTTATAATATTTACTTTTACATCCGTTGTTCGCTTTGGCATAGTAATGTATTCATCTGTGAAAACTTCAAAAGCATCAAAAGGACCTTCTCCTTTTAAATAATAAGGAATTTCCCGATGAACCAAAAGCGCCCTGCTTTTTAATTCCATTTGATTTGCATCACCAACTTGAAATACTGCAGCAATCCCCAAAGAAATAATAGAAACATTTTGGACAACTGAAACATGATGTAACATAATTTTGAGTCTCCTCAACCTCGAGTTGCAGGGACAGCTGATACTAATGGTACAAACGGTCCCTCTGTAACGGATTCGAATGGCGTATCAAGAATAGAAGTAAGGATGAGAAGGTTTGCATCTCCAATTAAAAATAATGCGGAAGAAGAAACCCCGTTCATTTTAATTTGCCCTACTTTTAACTCACGGTTTACAACATTTAAATTCATCCATACTCACTCCTTTCGGAAATTGCCCGGTATGTGTTGAATAAAAGATAGGAAGGCTTTGTCAATATCTTGTTTCATCGCTTGAATAATGACTTCGCGCAAATACTCTGGATCTGTTGAAATACCTTCATGTGACTGAACTTGTGATAAATAATACGGAAGTCTATGTTCCATCTGTTTTTTTATGTCATCAATCATCATTTGTCGATACATCTCATCAAGCGGTGTTCGCTCTTCGTGTTCAAAATGGAGAATTCGATTATATGCTTCTTCATCTAAGTAGCGATGCATTTCTTGAAGGATACCTTGATAGAAGTCTGGATTTGTTTCTGTTTCAGGATTTACTTTCAGCGTTTCTGTATCCACTTCAAAATCTTCAATTTGCTGCCCTTTTTTCGCAAATGGATTCAAGCCAATATTTAAAGTGCCATTTAAGTTTTCTACTTTTAATTGATCGAATTTATATTCCACTTTTCCTATAGAAGAGGAGGGGCGACTTTTTAATTCATTAAGCTCTTCTTGTAATAGGCGAACTTGATTTTCAAGATTGAGAATGGTTTCTTGCTGCATTTGAAGAGCTTGCTGAAGTTGGTATAAATAAGTATATATATCTTGATTCATTTTGTGAAACCTCCTTTTCAATAGGGAGGGTATATTACTACTATATATTTATGATAAGGATGGCCTAAGAAGAACTAGTGAAAGGCTTAAGGGAAATAATTTGTCCTTTTGCATTTAAAGGGCGAAGAGGTGCTGTAAACCCGCCGGTATTTGAGAACTTAGAAAGAGCCTTAATACTACCTGCAGTTCCGATTTGGAAAACAGAAGATGTCGTAATGCTATCGATTTTAATACTGTTAATGATGATACTTTGGTTTACATAGAAATTCAATGTAATCGCCTCCTTTAGGTAGAACCGATTATTGCTTGATCGATTACATCTGAATCATTTACAGTTGTTGAATTTTGATAATTGTAGACAGAAATATTATCACCAACATTAAAGGAGCCGGCCCCAGCAAAAGCACGTGAATAACTAATAGGTCTAATCGCAAATACATCTCCAATATGAAAAATACCACTTGATCCAATATTAACGATACGAATATGTCCGACCATAGCTGGCATACAAAACACCTTTCATTTTTAAAATTTTCTTTTCTACTATTGTATGGGCATTTTCAATAAAATGTGTACTTTTTTGAAATAAAAGAAACACACACGCTATTGCGTATGTGTTTCGAGCGTTTGAGTGTACACGTAATCCGTATGTGTATGCCAAATAACATTTAAGAGCCTGTCCAGTTCCTGGCTACAATCCACTGTTTTTTGAGAAGTCATTCCGTAGCGTTCAGCAAAATAGATCATTTTTTCGCGTTTTTTTTCGATTGCTTGCTCAAACATTGAAATCGGCTCCATCTCTCAATAGATTTTAAGTATATATGTAGTACATATTATACAAAAATTCCATAAAAAAGAAACATCTTCGCTAAAAAAAGTATAATTTCTACATTTTATGTCAAATCACGGATGAGGAACGAATATAAGAAGGGAGGAATATTGTAAAAATTAGCGTGCATGAGAAGGTTTTTTTCTTAAGGATGCGAATACAATTAAAGGGTATGAGTTTTAGGATGGAGAGTGGAAATATTGCGTTTTGTAACGGCGAAGAAGGAAGAAAAGGTATTTGTTGGTATTGTGGACGAAGAGGAAGAAAGAGTATTACATTTAAGAGAAGCGCAAAGACAAAAGGGTGAAAAGGTTACAATTCCGATTACAATGTTAGAATGCATTGAAAGAGGAAGCGAATGTCTTGAAAAAGTGTGTGATATTGTAAAGTGGGCGAAGAAAAATGCGGGAGCGGCGTATTATCCGTTAACAGAGGTGAAAATTTTAGCGCCGATTCCAAGGCCGAGAAAGAATATTTTGTGTGTTGGAAAAAACTATCGCGAGCATGCGGTAGAAATGGGTGGAGTAGAGTCTATCCCAGAAAATATAATGATCTTTACGAAAGCGCCAACAACTGTAATTGGAATTGATGAGCAAATTAATGGTCATCCTCATGCAACGAATGAACTAGATTACGAAGGAGAACTAGCGATCATTATTGGTAAGCGAGGAAAACAAATTAAAAAAGAAAAGGCTCTTGACCACGTTTTTGGATATACGGTTATAAATGATGTAACTGCTCGGGATATTCAAAGGAAACATAAACAATTTTTCCTAGGGAAAAGTTTCGATACATTTTGTCCGATGGGACCGTATTTAGTCCATAAATCATTAATTGAAACGCCGAATGCATTACACATTGAAACAGTAGTAAACGAAGAGGTAAGACAAACTTCAAATACGAAAGAAATGATTTTTTCAGTAGAAGAAATTATTTCAACTATAAGTAAAGGCATGACATTAGAGCCAGGCGATGTCATTGCGACGGGGACACCAGCCGGTGTTGGGAAAGGTTTTACGCCACCGAAGTTTTTGCATGCTGGTGATGAAGTTGTTATTAAGATAGAAGGAATTGGTACGCTGAGAAATATAGTGAAGTGAAGAAAAGAGCTATCTTGTGAAAAGATAGCTCTTTATTATGGGCGTGGATTATTGGAATAATCTAAAATAGCGAAAATATACAATCCGATTAGTGCTAAAGTACAAATCCCAATTAGCATTACCGCAAGTGCGCTTTTTTCGCGACCAAAACCGATAATTGTAAGAAAAACAGCAGTCCAAAATGACGCTTTAAGTAGTGTGAATGTATGAGGAGTTGAATAGTGACTGAGTAATGTTGTGGATAATATGAAGCCGATGAATGTAATAGAAATAAAAATTGTAGCTAACTGGTTAATGTGTTTACCATATTTCAACAGCATACAGTTGTCCTCCTCTTGATAAAAAACAGAATATTCTATTTTATTTTACTTTAAATTATTGAAAAAGGAAAGAGGCTGTCCTAAAATATAGGACAGCCTCGCTATTATTAAGATAATACAGCTTTAATTTTTTGGAATGCCCACTCTAAATCTTCTTCAGAGATTACTAGAGGTGGTGCGATACGAATTACGTTTTCATGTGTTTCTTTACATAATAGACCAGCTGCTTTTAGTTGTTCACAGTAAGGACGAGCTGGCTCGTTTAATTCGATACCGATGAATAAACCTTTACCGCGAACTTCAGTAATCATTGGGTTATCAATTTCTTTTAATTGCCCAACTAATTTTTCTCCTAATTGAAGAGAACGCTCTGTTAATTTTTCTTCTTCTAATACTTCAAGAGCTGCGATAGAAACAGCACATGCAAGTGGGTTACCACCGAATGTAGAACCGTGAGAACCTGGCTCGAATACGCCTAAAATGTCGCGGTTTGCTGCAACACAAGAGATTGGGAACACACCGCCGCCAAGCGCTTTACCAAGTATGTACATGTCAGGAGTTACATTGTCCCAGTCGCAAGCAAATACTTTACCAGTACGGCCTAAGCCTGTTTGGATTTCATCTGCTACGAATAAAACGTTTTCTTTTTTACACACTTCAAAAGCTTCTTTTAAGAAACCAGCTGGTGGAATGTTAATTCCTGCTTCACCTTGGATTGGCTCTAAAATGAATGCAGCTGTATTTGGTGTAATCGCAGCTTTTAACGCTTCTAAATCACCGTAAGGAATTACAATAATGCCAGGAAGCATTGGACCGAAGCCACGCTTGTACTCTTCATTTGATGACATAGAAACAGCACCCATCGTACGTCCGTGGAAGTTATCTTCACAAACGATGATTTCTGCACGGTTTGCTTCTACTTTTTTCACATCGTAAGCCCAGCGACGAGCTGTTTTAATTGCAGTTTCAACAGCTTCTGCACCTGTATTCATAGGAAGTACCATATTTTTATTAGTTAGTTTCGCAACTTTTTCGTACCAAGGACCTAATTGATCGCTATGGAAAGCACGAGAAGTTAACGTAACGCGATTTGCTTGATCGATTAAAGCGTTGATAATTCTTGGATGACGATGACCTTGGTTAACTGCAGAATATGCACTTAGTAAGTCCATATAGCGGTTTCCTTCAGGATCTTCTACCCAAACACCTTCTGCTTTAGAAATAACGATTGGAAGTGGATGATAGTTATTTGCTCCGTATGTGTCTGTAAGTTCGATAATATCCTTAGTTTGAATCATGATTGTTCCCCCTTTTGTTATTACAAGAAGTTTGTAAATACTCTAAATATTATAGCATTTAAATATAAAAAAGCGAAACATTTCCTGAAAATAAATGAACATGTTATCATATAGAGTGAAAAAGTGTGAAAAGAGGAGGTAGGGATACGATGATACATATGCATATTACAGCATGGGCGTTAGGATTAATTTTATTCTTCGTGGCGTATTCACTTTATTCGGCAGGAAGAAAAGGTAAAGGTGTACATATGGGACTTCGTCTTATGTACATTATCATTATTGTGACAGGTTTTATGCTATATATGAGCATCATGAAGACAGCAACAGGTAGCATGCACATGTGGTATGGCTTAAAAATGTTAGCTGGTATTTTAGTTATCGGTGGAATGGAAATGGTTCTTGTGAAAATGAGCAAAAACAAGGCAACAGGGGCATTTTGGGGACTATTTGTTATCGCGCTTGTAGCGGTATTTTATCTTGGACTGAAATTACCGATTGGCTGGCAAGTATTTTAATTAAAAATAAAACCACCTTATGATCTCAAAATTTTGAGCAATAAGGTGGTTTTTTCTTTATGTCGCATCTATATGCAACTCTTCTCCACTTACTTTCGTAAATCGCAAAATATTTTTATTAGAGGAAGAGTAGCGCACGAAATGATGTTGCAATGTACAAATCATTTCTTCGTTATCGAACAAAAGAATATTTACTCCTTCGCACGGTCCATCTTTCGGTAAGAATGATAAATAATTATGACAATACATGCAATCATATAAAGAGTAATTAAGCGATTGCAATGATTCGGTTAACAATGTAAAGACAGAGTCGGGTAACTCCTCAAGCCATTCATTATAGCTAAGAAGTAATTTTTTTCGAATTCGTATCATTTCCCCGTTTTGAAGAGGATGTTGTTCATTTGCAATTTGTAATATGTTTTGTTCATAAAAACGCGCTGGTAGCCAATTGTTGTTATATAAAATTTCAAAACCATCATCGGCGATATCTTCTAATAAAAAAGCTTCATCATTTTCATCATCAAAGAATACCCATTCATTGTTTATATATTCCACATTACCGATTGTATGGGCGCGCGGTTGGTTATACAAAATATGTTTACGTTGTGCCATAGTTCATTTCTCCTTTTATAGAAGTAGTTATTCTTGTTATAGACAGTTCGTACGTTCTTTATAACTAGACACACCTAAAGATAGATGGGCATACAATAAAACACGCTACACACAGTGAAACTGCTATTCCATATATGGATAGTTAGTTATCGTCAAGTTTGTTGTTTTTATGTATCCGCACTCATAGGGTGGGGATTACTGCACGTTCAGAAACTGATATTAGATTAGGAAGGATGATTCTTATGTGCGGGATTACAGGATGGGTGGATTATAAACGCTCATTAGAAGGGGAAAGGGACGTCGTGACGAAGATGGCGGAAACGCTAGCGAAACGCGGACCAGATGATAACAAAGTTTGGATTAAAGGGAACGTCGCATTTGGGCATAAGCGGTTAATCGTTGTAGATCCTGAAGGTGGTAAACAGCCAATGACTTGTTTAAAAGACGAAACGAGTTATGCGATTTGCTATAACGGAGAGCTCTATAATACAGAAGATATTCGGAAAGAGTTATTAAGAAGAGGTTATACATTTAAAGGGCATTCTGATACAGAAGTACTATTGGCATCTTATATTGAATGGAAGGAAGAATGTGTCGATCATTTAAACGGTATATATGCGTTTGCAGTATGGGATGAGAAAAATGAAAGAGTCTTTATTGCCAGAGATCGATTAGGTGTAAAGCCACTATTTTATAAATATGATAGCGGCCGATTATTATTTGGTTCAGAGTTAAAAGCGATATTGGCACATCCAGATGTAAAGACTGAAGTAACGTTAGAAGGGTTGTCAGAAATATTCGGTTTAGGGCCATCTCGAACTCCTGGTCACGGTATATATGCTGGTATTCAAGAACTGCGCCCGGGCCATGCGATGACGTTCTCAAAATACGGTTTATGCATATGGAGATATTGGAATGTGGAAAGTAAAAAACATGAAGATTCATTTGAAGAAACAGTAGAGAAAACACGTTTTTTATTACAGGATGCGATTACGAGACAATTAGTTTCTGACGTACCGCTATGTACATTTTTATCGGGTGGTGTAGATTCAAGTGCTATAACAGCAATTGCCGCAAAAGAATATGAAAGATCAGGGAAAGGGCAATTGCACACGTATTCTATTGACTATGAAGATAACGAAAAATATTTTAAGGCGAATGCATTTCAGCCAAATTCAGACGCACCTTTTATTAATTTAATGACGGAAACATTTCGAACGACCCATCATCGTTGCATCATTTCAAATGAACAACTAGCACAGTATTTAACAGAAGCAGTGCTCGTTCGCGATTTGCCTGGTATGGCAGATATTGATTCTTCATTATTATGGTTTTGCCGTGAAATAAAACAAGATTTTGTCGTTGGTTTATCCGGAGAATGTGCAGATGAAATATTCGGTGGTTATCCGTGGTTTTATAGAGAAGATGATTTACAATCAAGTGCATTTCCATGGATGCGATCTACAGAAGCGCGTGAACAACTTCTAAAGAAGGAGTGGAGAAGTAAACTAAATTTGCAACAATATGTACAGCGTCGCTATGAAGAATCCATTCAAGAAGTACCGATTTTAGAAGGGGAAAGTGCGCTAGAAGCGAAGAGACGACAGTTATTTTATTTAAACATGGTTTGGTTTATGACAACACTATTAGACAGAAAAGACCGTATGAGTATGGGGGCAAGCTTAGAAGTACGCGTTCCGTTTGCGGACCACCGACTTGTCGAATATGCTTGGAATATTCCTTGGGAAATGAAAATGTATAAAAACCGCGAAAAAGGTCTACTGCGTAAAGCGTTAGAGGGATTACTTCCAAATGATATATTGTATAGAAAGAAAAGCCCGTATCCGAAAACGCATAATCCGCACTATACGAAAGCAGTAACAGTATGGCTCCAAGATTTATTAACGGATAAAGGCTCAATTTTGCATGAATTGTTCGATAAAGAGCAGCTGGGCGGATTGATCGAGTCTGGCGGCAGTGCATTTCAAACACCATGGTTCGGTCAATTAATGACAGGGCCACAACTTTTAGCTCATTTAGCGCAAATTCATGTTTGGTTTAAAGAGTATGGGGTAAATATTAAAGAGTAGGGAAAGGGCGGCTTGCATGTTGTGTAAGCCGCCTGTTCTTCTATTTAACTTGAATATAAATATATCTATTGTATTTTCCATCATCTGTTGTTGCGGTTAAAACAACGCGTCCAGTTTTTAAAGCTTTCACATGAGTCGTATTATTTTTGTTTTCCAGGGCAATGATGCTTGCGTCACTACTTTTCCAAACTATATTTTTATTTGTTGCATTTTCTGGAAGAACGGAGGCAGATACAAGTTTTTCATCTCCTTGCTTGATCTCAAAAGATCGTTCGTCTACTTTGATGCCTGTAACAGGTACATGATTTGGTTCAACAGTTACTTGACATGTTGCTACATATTCGCCAGTAGCAGTTGTTGCAGTAAGTGTTGCAGTACCAGCTTGTATAGCATGGACAATTGCTTTTTCATCCGTTGCTTGTATTGTTGCAACATTTGGATTGTCACTTTTCCAAATTAACTTTTTATTTGTAACGTTTGGAGTGATCTTCGCAACGAGTTCAAAAGTTTCTCTTTCTCTTAAAGAGTGTTCTGATTTGTTAAGTGTAAGGCTAGTAGGGAATGTTTCTAGTAAATTCTCAGGTGTTTTTGCATCCCAAGTCATAGGTTTATTCGAGCGTAGTGCTTGTGCTACAACTGCCGCTGTATCCATATTCGTCATAGGAGTTGTAATAGATGATTTTGCTAGAATTCCAGGGCCGTTCGCCGCCCAGAAAATTGTCTTTTCTTCAGGAGATTCTCCTCCATGTCCGTAGTCTTTTCCTCCATGATCCGTTGTCATAATAACAAGGCTATCTTCTAACAAACCAGCGTCACGAATTGCATCTAATACAATCCCTACATTTTTATCTGTTTTTTCAATTTGTTGCATATATGCAGGGCTGCCGTAGCCTTTAGAATGACCAGCTCCATCAATATCGTCAAAATGAATGAATGTGACCGCAGTATCTTTTCCTTCCGTTTTAATATAATTTGAGATTTTTGGTGCCAATTGGTCATCCGGGACAGACTCTAAGTGAGCGCCTACGGATTGTTCGATAATCCCTTTATTAATTGGACTCCATCCAGCAAATGAAGCCATTTTTGCGTAAGGTCGTTCTTGTTTTAGTACTTTCATAAAGGATGGATAAGGTGAATTTTCAGGGAATGCTATTGACCCTGCGATTGTATTATCCAGTTTTGTTTTATCAGGTGTTACACCATGTAAGATTCCGCCCCAATTTTGAGCGCTAATCGTTGGTGAAAGAGCTTGCGCATTATAAGTGCTGGCACCATTAGCGATAAAATTTTTAATATTAGGGGCATTAGCATCTTTAACAGCAATACCAGCTCCATCTAACCCGATAATAAAGACATGTTTGTATGGATAGTTTGTAGATTGTTTTAGCTGTTCTTGAAGAGGGAGTATGTCCTTTTCATCAATTTTTCCATCGTCATTTAAATCAGCCCGCTTAATTTCCTTCCAGTTTTGACTATTTACATCTGATCCGATGTATTGTTTTACAAAGTTTAAATCATTTTGTTCAAGTAAACCATCACGTGTTATATCTAAAGAATTTCCAACAGTTAGTTCTGCTGTAGCGGCTTTTTTTCCGTCTTCAGAAATGGCTTGAATTGTTGTTTTCCCAACGCCTTTTCCAATTACTTTGACTTTTCCATCTATCGCTTCAACGTCTGCGATGTTTTTATTACTGCTTGTCCAAGTTACTTTTTTATTTGTTGCGTCTAAAGGCTGGATATTGGCTTGTAAATAGGTGTAACCATCAACATTTAAATGAATAGTTGGTTGGTCAATGGAAATGTCAGTAACAGCAATCGGAGGAGCGGATTGATACATTTTTTGAACATCTGTAGCCGTTACTGCTTTTCTTAGGATAGATACTTCATCTAGTGTTGCGTCAAAGTTGTTTCCGAATAAAGTTCCTTTCCCATCAACTCCAATTTTTGTTGTGTAATTTGTATCGATTGTACCTTTCATTTTACTAATATCGATTTGTTGTTCTAGCTTTCCGTCTTTATAAATAGTTGCATATCCATCGCGGTCATGAGAAATCACAATATGATGCCAAACGTTATCAGCGATATTTGGAATAGAGGCATCCAGGCGGGAGCTACCGGATGTTTTGAAATTCCAAAGGAGAGCCTTATCTTTTAAACCGATAAACCACCCTAAGTTTCCACCGCTATTCCAATCTTTATTTGAAATGATGGCTGGATCAGCATTTACTCCGGAAGATTTTACCCAAAAGGCTACTGTGAAGTCTGTACGTTCTCCAAATTTTAATTGTGAAGTATCTCCTAAGTCGATATAGGAAGCATTTTTCTGTGAGGTTGATTTAAACTTGAGAGCTTTATTTATGCGTCCGTCTGTAAATGAAGGATTACCATTTTCATATGAAATTATGTGATTGGATGCGGAGCTATCATTTAGATTTTCCTCGAACGATAGTTTCATAATTTCGTCAGTGAGATTTTCTGGTTGCATTTGTATTGCTGGATTAGGTGCTGCTAAAACGTTAAATGGAATTGTTGTGGATAGGATTGTACTCATGGTAAGTGTAGAAATCAGTACTGCTTTTTTAATAAAAGGTTGTGTCATTTTAAATCCTCCTTATATGTTCCTTTAATTAGAATTCAATGGAATTCTGTTTCCTTTTCTAAGATAAATAGTAAAGTGCAAATTTTGAGAAATAATAACCGGAATATTGAGATTTTTTTAAGCTGTTGTGAAGTTCCACATTGATTAAGAATAATACGAGAATATGACAATAAATATTAAATAAATTGTCATATAAAATTTAAAATCATATTATAAATAATACTTAATTAGAATTATTATTTTGACGTACTTATTATTACTTGTTATAATTTAAAACAAACGTTTTTGAAAAAGATTCTCATTTACAAAATTGAGGTGTTATATAGATGACGAAAAAGAAAATAGGTTTGCTTGTAATGGCGTATGGAACACCAGAAACATTAGATGATGTAGAGGGATATTACACTCACATTCGCCACGGTCGTAAGCCGTCTGAAGAAGCGCTTCAAGATTTAATTGAGCGTTATAAAGCAATTGGAGGAATTTCACCACTTGCAAAAATTACAAAAGAGCAGGCACATAAATTAACAGATTCATTGAATAAAATGTATACAGAGTATGAATTTGTTTGTTACTTAGGATTAAAACATAGTGCTCCATTTATTGAAGATGCAGTAGAAGAGATGAAGCGAGATGGAATTGAGTATGCGATTAGTATCGTATTAGCACCGCACTATTCTACATTTAGCATTAAAGCGTATAATGACCGTGCCATTCGTCTTTCAGAAGAAATAGGTGGTCCTGTTATTGAACCAATTGAACAATGGTACGATGAACCGAAATTTATTTCCTATTGGGCAGATCAAATTAAAGAAACGTTTACTAAAATCATAGATAAAGAGAAGGCAGTTGTTATTTTCTCCGCACATAGTTTACCGGAGAAAATCATTGCAGCGGGAGACCCTTACGTAGAGCAATTACAGCATACAGCGGACTTAATTGCGGCAGAAGTAGGTATAAAGCATTATACGATTGGTTGGCAAAGCGCTGGAAATACACTAGATCCATGGATTGGGCCAGATGTGCAAGATTTAACGAGAGATTTATATGAAGAGCATGGCTATGAATCTTTCGTATATTGTCCAGTTGGCTTTGTGGCGGAGCATTTAGAAGTTTTGTATGACAACGATTATGAATGTAAAGTTGTAACTGATGAATTAAACGCCGCATATTTTAGACCAAATATGCCGAATGCACAATCTGTATTTATTGATTGTTTAACTGAAATTGTTTCCAAAAAAATGAAGGAAATAGTTGACAAGAATTTAGTTTTGAATAATAATTAGTTTATAATAATTTTAAATAAGTAATAATTACTAAGAAAGAAAGAGGAGGATCTCCCTTGATGAATCCAAATAATCGCTTAACAACAAACCAAGGTGCTCCAGTTGGAGATAACCAAAATTCTCGTACAGCTGGTCGACGTGGACCGGTATTGTTAGAAGACTATCATTTAGTAGAAAAACTTGCGCATTTTGATCGTGAACGTATTCCAGAGCGCGTTGTGCATGCACGCGGTGCAGGTGCTCATGGTGTATTCGTAACGAAAAACAGCATGAAGCAATATACAAAAGCAGCATTTTTACAAAATGAAGGAACTGAGACACCTGTATTCGTTCGTTTCTCAACGGTTATTCATGGTCAAGGTTCTCCGGAAACAGCTCGTGATCCACGTGGGTTCGCTGTTAAATTTTATACAGAAGAAGGAAACTACGATATCGTAGGTAACCATTTGCCTGTTTTCTTCATTCGTGATGCAATTAAATTCCCTGACATGGTGCATTCTTTAAAACCAGCACCGGATACAAACGTTCAAACACCAGATCGTTATTGGGATTTTATGACGTTAACTCCAGAATCTACACATATGATGACATGGGTGTTCTCTGATTATGGTACACCGGCAAACTACCGTGAAATGGAAGGTTTCGGTGTACATTCATTTAAATGGATTAATGCAGAAGGTAAAATTGTTTACATTAAATATCATTGGAAACCACAGCAAGGTGTACGTAACTTAAGTGCAAAAGAAGTCGAGCAAGTACAAGGGAAAGATTTCAATCATGCAACTCGTGACTTATTCGATGCAATCGAAAAAGGAAACTATCCAAAATGGGATTTACACGTACAAGTAATGCAACTAGATGAAACGGATTCTTTAGATTTCGATCCACTAGATCCAACGAAAGTATGGCCAGAAGATCGCTTCCCGTTAATAGAAGTAGGGACAATGACGTTAAATCGTAACCCGAAAAACTTCTTTGCAGAAGTAGAACAAGCGGCGTTTACTCCGAGTGCAACTGTAAATGGTATTGAACCATCTGAAGATAAATTATTACAAGGTCGTTTATTCTCTTATCCAGATACACAGCGTTATCGCCTTGGTGCAAACTATCTACAAATTCCTGTAAACTGTCCATACGCAGCTGTTCGTAATCAACAACGTGATGGTGCGATGCAAATTAATCAAAACCCATCTACAATAAACTACGAACCGAGCCGTCATACTGAAAATCCAGTTGAGGACCCAGCTTACCGTGATTCAACTATGAAAGTAGAAGGATACGTATCTCGTGAAAAAATTGAGAAACCAAATGACTTCAAACAAGCGGGTGAGCGTTACCGTTCATTCTCTAAAGAAGAGCAAGACAATTTAATTGCAAACTTAACAAATGACTTAAAAGACGTAAATGAACGCACAAAACTACTCGCTATTTGCAACTTCTTCCGTGCAGATCATGATTACGGAATGCGTTTAGCTCAAGCGTTAAATGTTGATATTACGCAGTATGTAGGGAATGCTCCGAAATAAATAGGAAAAGACGTCCGATTCTCGGTCGTCTTTTTTTATGTAAAATATGTTGTAATCTTGTCGAATAATTTTTACATATAAGAGGTGTATTTCATGAGTGTTGCTATTTTTATTATTGCGTTATGTGTCTTTTTATTTGTAGTGTTTGCTATTGTAAAAATGTTTATAGCAATCGGGAAACAAGGTGATGAACGTGCTACGTTTATAAAAAATAAAGCGATGGCTGAGACATTCCAAATTGCTCTGGGATTAATGGTACTTGAGATGATACCGTTTATTTATCATCGATTTAATGAAACAGTAGGAACGCCGTTTAATCCAGTTCGCTTTTTAGCTGTAATAGCGGTGGCGTTTCTTATTATATTAAGCGCAAATAAAAGGAAGTACGGTGATTCGTAAGTTATGCGGGGGTATTGTTCATTTCAGTTATGTCGGAATTTGTTGGTAAATCGATATGTTGTTTCGAAACGTCGATATATTTAGAGAAGCGATCGATATAATTGAAAAATCGTCAATATATCCGAAACGTCGTTGATATATTCACCATAATACTAGATGGGATATGCACGGGCTTAAAAAAATAATATGTATCAATCCCGATATAAAGCAAAAACGATAATCATAACAATCCCTCCTTTATTTAAGAGATTTAAGCAGCCTGAGTTCTACATTGATAGGAACTCAGGCTTTTTTATGCGAAAAATTTATGAAATCGTTTCGGAATAAAGCTTAAGACAAGAAAGAGTGCGATTTCACCTAAAATAGCGACAATGATATTGAATAAGAAAGTGCGGAAATTTGCAGTAATGTGATTGAGGATAGCGTATTTCCAGTAGGATAAGCTCATGAAGATCCCTCCTTATCGCGTTTTTTATAGTATATAAAAATTGTTTCGTAAAAGTGCATGTCCTATTTTGTAATTTGTAAAAATACAAAATAAATTCTCAACAAAATCTCAACAATTGAGTAAGAAAAGAATGTGGAATATATTACCTATGGCATTACATAGAAATAGGAGTGTTTACAAAAAAGAAGTTTTCTGAATTAACATAAAATTTACAAAAAACTAATAAATTGTTGGAATAATACAAACAAAAATATATACTCTTTATATACTTTTTACAAAATAAGGGATGTGATGAAATGATTTACAATGTTACTTAATTGTATATGAGTTGTTTCGTTCAAAGATTCGAAATAAATTTAAGTGAGGAGAAATGAATATGTTTCGATTTATGAAATCTCCAATCGGTATAGCGGTTGGGGTAGCAGCGGTTATATTGGCATCACCAAAAGCGAGAAAGGGATTACGAAAACTTGCAGTAAAAACAGTATCAGCCTTTCTTGGTGCGAAAGAACAAATTCAAAGTGCGGGTTCGGAAATGGAAGAGGCTTTGCCAAAAGTGAAAGAAGCGGCACGTAAAGTGGCTGTGAAAACAGTGTTACCAATTATAGGAGCGGTAGAAGCTGTTCCAAATACAATTTCTAAATTCCAGGAAAAATGGGTTTCTCGTGTAAATGCGTATCATTCTGAGCAAAATATAGATTATGAAAATTTGCCCGTCAGTCCTTAAGTACTACATGAGCAATAAATCTTTTTACTTCCTTCAAGACGATAAGGAGGATGATGATGCAAAGTAAAACATTAAAAACGAGATTTATACGATCGTTACCTGGAAGAATTCGAATTGAAATTTATAAGTTAAAATACAACAAGAATATGGCGAACTTGATATTAGATCGATTTAGTCAAGCGGAAGGTATTTATCAAGTAAGTCCCTCAATTTCTACAGGAAGAGCCCTTATTACTTACGATATCAACAAGACCTCTCTACATAACATTTGCAAAATAATTCAGCTTATAGAAGAACAAGTGACCAAGCGAAAGAAAACTAGTACAAATAGCAGTGAAGAAAAGAAGGAATTAATAGATTGTTCATCTAGTGTAGTTTCTCGTAATAATGACACTGTTCATAGAAAAAAGGATGAAGGTGTGCCGTTACCGCTAGCACTTTCGGTTGTTGGGTTAGGTGCTTTCGGCATAAAACAATTATTTATGGGTAGATCTGCCTTGGCTAGAAGTCCTGTTCTTTTTTATGTATCCGGAGCTTTATCCGTTGTGACGGGTTATCCGTTCCTGAAACGAGGATTCAAAAAAATGGTTGCTAGCAAAAAGGTGAATTCTGATCTTGTGCTTGGTGTAGGGACTCTTGCACTTGCGCTTGCGCGGGAGAATATTGTCGTGCTTGCCGGTCTTAGTCTATTAAACTACTTAAATTGGAAGCGTAGTCAAGCAAACATAAACGAAGAAAATGAGGCGTATAAAGAAAATCTCCTCTCTCCAGAGATTAAAGCGTATAGTGAAAAACAATCAAAGTGGGGAATGATTTTTGGAGGAGCAACTTGGGCTTTTACTAGAAATCCTTTGCGTGGAATGGCAGTGTTGTTAGCGGCTAATCCGAAACCAGCTGTCTCATCGGCAGAATATGCGTGGCGACAAGGTGACCTTATCGCGAGAGAAAGAGGATATGTCATTCCAAGCGGTGGGTCGTTATCGCAATTGTCTCGAACAAAAACGATAGTATTAGAGGATACATCTCGTATATTCCAGGCCTCAGCAGAGGGGATGAGTTGTATTTCGCAAGATGAAAATGAAGGGAAAGTTTGGTGCACGGTGGCTTCTCTTATTGAGAAAAGTGAGCATGTATGGAAAGAGGAAGTCGTGCAACGGGCTGCGCAAACTGGAAGAACGTTAAAAAAAGCGTTTGAAGTTCAAGTGGAGAATGAAGGGATAAAAGGTGAAATTCAAGGAATAACTTCCTTTTTCGGAAGTAAAGATTTTGCCGAGCGAAATGGTGTAGATATAAGTGCGTATGAGCTGGAAGCGAAGAGGCTTGAAAAAGAAGGATTCCAAGTCCAGTACGTCGCTAAAAATAAAGAATGCCTCGGTCTATTAGTTGGATCAAAGGTTACTATTATTCCTGAATTCAAAGAAGTAGTGAATGGGTTACATGAAAACAAATGGAGTATAGGCGTTTTGCAAAATAGTTTACATGTAAATCGTAACATTCTTTCTCATTATGGTGTGGATGATAGCTGGCAGCAGGGTGATGCTGTCGAACGGGTAAAATTGCTTCGTTCAAATGGAGAAGAGGTATTATTTGCAACTGATCAAAATACCGATTTTTCGTCTATATCATTTGAAGAAATAAAAAATATCTCTCAATCTACAGCGTATGCAAACCGAATCAATATGTTGGTGAATGAGCATTTCCGCGCAGCGAAAGTGTGGAATGTGGTGGGAGAGATGTTAGCAGTTTGGTCTATATTCACAGCACCTGTAATCGCCTTATTTGCAAATGCTTTATCGT
Organism: Bacillus sp. H1a; assembly: GCF_000633475.1. Taxonomy (NCBI): domain Bacteria; kingdom Bacillati; phylum Bacillota; class Bacilli; order Caryophanales; family Bacillaceae; genus Bacillus; species Bacillus sp. H1a. The sequence goes on from NZ_AYMH01000050.1 coordinate 29,582, forward strand.
TAACGTTTTTATCTAGGGCAAAAAGAATGAGCGAGAAGATATTTTCTTATGGAGAATTGTCGAAAATGGATTCTTCTCAGCCAAAAGTGATTCCTGCCAAACAAGATCAAATTCCGTGGTATACATTTAATCAAGAAAAAGTAATGAATAGATTACAAGTTGAGAAGCAATATGGATTAAGCGATGCACAAGTAAATATGCGAAAAGAAGAATACGGAATGAACCAAATTGAACCGAAACCATCAGTTCCTTGGATTGTATCGTTTATGGGCCAATTTAAAGAATTTACATCGCTTATTTTACTCGGAGCAGCTGGATTATCTGTTATATCTGGTGGCTGGTTCGATGGATTAGCGATGGGGACAATTCTCGTTGTAAATGCAATAATTGGGACACTTCAAGAGCGGAAGGCGGAAAAGGTAGTTGAGGCTTTAAATCAATTCCGAGCCCCTATTTGTAAAGTAATACGAGAAGAAGCGGAAATAGAAATATCAAGTAGTGAACTCGTTCCTGGAGATATTGTCTGCCTTGAAGCGGGAGACCGTGTACCTGCTGATCTTCGCGTTGTTAACTCTTGGAACTTAGAAATTAACGAAGCGATGTTAACGGGAGAATCACTTCCGGTTGAAAAGAAAGCGGACGCTATGTTAGAAGAGTGTTCGTTAGCAGAACGAAACAATATGCTCTTTATGGGGACGTCCGTAACACGAGGTAAAGCGGTAGCAATTGTAGTAGAAACAGGTATGCGTACAGAGATCGGCTATATGATCTCCTTAATGAAAGGGGAAGAAACAGAGCCTACGCCATTGCAGCAAAAGGTGACATCTATTAGTAAAACATTTATTAAAGGAGCGTTTGTAGCTGGCGGTCTTGTACTTGTGGCAGGGCTACTTAGGGGACTGCCAATTACGCAAATGATCACAACGTCGGTTGCTCTTACTGCTTCTGCTGTTCCGGAAGGATTGCCAATTATGATTACGATTGCTTTAAGTGCGGGTATATTCCGTATGCAAAAGCAAAATGCGCTCGTTCGAAAGCTTTCGAGTTTAGAAACACTCGGTAGAACGACGGTTATTTGTTCTGATAAAACGGGAACTCTTACGAAAAATGAAATGACGGTTAAAGTAATTGCTACGCCGAATCGCTTATGGAGTGTAACCGGTGATGGGTATGAACCAGTAGGGACGATTGCTGATGTAACTTCATCTAAAGTTGCTGCTGCTGTAGATACGGATGTAGAAGAGGCTATTTATCATAAAACGGAAAGTGTGCCGCTAGAAAATCCGGATTTAGCTCGTATTCTTCAGATTGGCGTTCTTTGTAACAATAGTAAATTAGAGCAGGAAGATGACCTGTGGGTTGTGAAAGGTGATCCAACTGAAGGAGCTTTATTAAGTTTGGCTTCTAAAGCAGGGGCATTATATGAAGATATGGCGTCATTTGAACGCCATCATGAAGAACCATTTGATTCAGAGACGAAAATTATGAGTGTTGTTTGTAAAGAGAGTGACGCTGAAGAGTTATATAAGTTCTCAAAAGGTTCTGTAGAGGCGATTCTTACTCGTTGTAAATGGTATCAAGATAACGGTCAAATATATCCTTTATGTGATAAGCAAAAAGAAGTTATTTTACAACAAAATGAAGAGTTTGCAAAACAGGCATTACGAGTATTAGGTTTTGCGTACAGCAATGACGAAAGTGATGATCTTACTTTTGTTGGATTAGTCGGTATGATCGACCCGCCGAAAGTTGAAGTGGAAGAGAGTATTCGTGAAGCGATTGAGTTAGGTGTGAGGCCAGTAATGATTACGGGAGATCATCCGACTACGGCGATTTCTATTGCGAAACAAACTGGAATTTGGAATCGTGAAGATCGTGTTTTAACGGGATTAGAAATTGATAGCATGGCAGATGAGGAATTAAAGGAAGTTGTAAAAAACACATCTGTGTTTGCTCGTGTTACCCCAGCTCACAAATTACGAATTGTAACTGCCTTCCAATCCGACGGTCAAATCGTCGCGATGACTGGAGATGGTGTAAATGATACACCGGCTATAAAAAAGGCGAATATCGGTATTGCGATGGGGCAAACCGGAACAGAAGTTACGAAAGAAGCCGCTGATTTGATTTTGAAAAAGGATCATTTCGGTTCAATTGTTGAAGGGGTAAAAGAAGGTAGAACGATCATCGGAAATATTCGTAAAGCAGTTGGTTGTTTATTGACGGGGAATTTAGCGGAAGTGTTAGTGACTAGTGCTGCTGTTATAGCGGGAATGCCGATTCCGTTAGTGCCAATTCAAATTTTATTAATGAATCTTATTACCGATGCTTTACCAGCGATGATTTTAGCTGTAAACCCCGGGAACAAAACGAAGCAAACGAAACGCCAAGATATTGTTGATAAAGATTTGTACAAAAAAGTTATTACAAGAGGAGTATTGCTTGGGGTAGGTTCGCTCGCTGTATTTGGTATTAGTTTAGCGACTGGAGTACCTCTTCCAGTAGCACAAACATCAGCATTTGCAGCTTTAGTTGCCGGGCAGCTCATTCAAACTTTCTCTTGGAGACAAGAGGGATCAGAAGAAACAATTCGCGATTGGTCAAAAGACCGGTTCTTTATTACAGCGTTAGGAACGTCTTGGCTTGTATTATTATCAGCTATATATGTACCTCCGCTAGCTCGTATATTCCATACCGTTCCGTTAACGCTCACACAATGGATACCTGTTCTTCTCGTAGCGGGCACAGTGTCTCAAATCGCGAAACCTATTATTAATTTAGTTTCATATAAGAATACTGATTTAGTAAAACCAGTAGTCTCTGAATCTGCATTATTAAAAACAGTGTAAAGGAGCAATGAAAATGATACGAAAAGTTTTTATTGGATCTACTTTAGCGTTAGCAAGTGCTGCTTTATTACCTGTCGTAAGAAATACACTTCGTCCACTTGTTGAATTGGGGGCAAGAGGTGTGAAGTCTACTTTTGAAACAATTAAAGAGGAAGTAGAAGATATTATTGTGGAAGCGAAAATGGATAGAATGCAAAAGCAATTTGAGAAAGAACTTTCTTATGTGGAAGATGACATTACTGATGAGCAAGAAGTGATAGAAGCGGCAGCTGAACAAGCGCAAGATGAAGTGGAGGAGATTAAACATGATGCATAAAGCTGTAGAAAAAGATGTGGATCACCATTTGGAAAAAGCGTTAGAGCACTTTGAACAGGCATTAGATTTAAGTGTAAAAGCAGCATCGGAAAATAAAGTGATGCAAAAAGAAATTGCTACGAAAATGGGTTCATTCACTAGTGACATTTTCCACTCGGTTCGTGAAAAAGGAAAAGAGAACCGTATGAATATTATGAAATGGTTCACTCTTTCTCGCTTTTAAGGGCGGAGTACGAAATGGAAAGAATATAGGGAGCTTTTACCTCCCTTATTCATATTCCATACTATGTATGTCGCATTAATTTTCGTAATGTTCAGAACTATAAAATTTATAAAGGGGTGAAAGAATGAAATGGCGGCATGGATGATGATATTAGCACTAACGTTTTCATCAAGTATCGATAACTTAGGGGTAGGAATTTCTTATGGGATTCGCAACATACGAATTAGCCATTTTTCTAATCTTATCATTTCGGTTATTTGCTTTTTGTTTAGTGTGGCCGGGATTTATTTTGGATTATGGCTTTCAAAAATTTTGCCTGGGATTATGCCAGTAGTCATTGGTTCTTTCTTATTAGTTGTCATTGGTCTTCGAATTGTATTATTAGCAATTCCGCGTAAGGTGGTAGCTGAAGGAGCGGAAGGTGAAGTAGCATCTACGGAAATAAATGGTTTAACGAAAAATATAGGTGAATCTGGAGGAATCGGATTTGTAGAATTAATCTTTCTTGGCATTGGTCTGTCTGCTAATGCATTAGCGAACGGATTAGGTGCTGGTTTATTCGGTTTGAATCCGATAGCAATATGTGTTGCTGCGGCAATTGGTAGTTTCATAACAGTTTGGGGCGGAGTTGCATTAGGGAGAAAGATAGCTCACGTTCGTATTGGGAAATTTACTTTAGGACAATTTGGAACATTGATCAGCGGAACGTTACTATTAATTATTGCATTTGCTGCATTTTTTGATTGATTTATCCCGCTATTTGCGGGCTGATAATCAGTGGGGATGAACAAAACCCCACTGATTAAAGTTTTACTTTATAGAAAGAGAAAGGGATGATAGTTTTAACATCAGATGAATAGAAGGTGAGAGAAAGTGAGATTGCTTTATAAAAGGTTGAAGTACTCTGAGCTTGAGGCTGAATTACAATTAGTAGAAAGTGTTTTAAGTTCAGGATATTTTATTTTATTAGATATATTCTTTTTGTCTTCGTTATTAACAGTGCTAACTTTTACCTTGCACCATTCATTTCTAGTTGCGTTTTTCATTTTTATTAGTTCTTATATTGTTTGTAGTAGCATATTTTTTTTATTGAGAAAATGGTTGCAATAAGTTGCGCTATTAAACTTTGTAGAAGAAGCTGTCTTGAAAAATTTCGATTTTTTGAGGTGGCTTTATTTTATGAGTTCGTAATATATGTTTACAAAATGTAAACATATATTACGAGCACCTACCTTGTAACTCGGCAAAAAAATTTGTTAATATGATTGTATAGAAGTTGTAGTTATCTTGCGTGTGTCAACTGTGATTATTCTCATGAATAGAGGGGAATGGAATATGTCTGAAGGAATTGAAAGAAGTAATCTTGGGGTGTTATTAAAAGAATTACTGAAGGAAAAGTCTTTGTCAATGCGAAAACTGAGTGCGCTTACTGGAATTGATACTGCTACTATTTCGATGATTATAAATGGTAAGCGAAAAGCAAATCCGAAGCATTTGCAAAAGTTTGCAGATTGCCTTGGTATTCCGATTGCAGATTTATTTGTAGCGGCAGGTTATTCTATTGAAACAAAGCAGGAAGAACAATCTGATATTCAAGTATCCATTAATAACATTGAACATTTACTTGAATCTTCACAGTTATATGATCAAAAGTTTAGTATTGCGAATGTAGAGCAACAATTGGCTAATTACGAACAATATTCGCAAACAGAAGAAGGAAAAGAAACGATTGAAAAGGGGTTTACTGAGAAGATTCAGAAGGTAAGTAGTATTGGACCATTTATTAATGACTTGAAAGAATTGTATGAGAGATTTACGAAAAAGAAGGGGACACCTGTAGAACTAGCTTTAATGGGAAGTGCTCTTATCTACTTTATTCTATCAGTTGATGTGATTCCGGATTACATTTTTCCTATCGGTTATTTAGATGACGCTGTTGCTGTGCAACTTGTTTTAAATTCGTTATTGAAAAAATAAGATGCTTATATGAATAGATAGATAAAGATATTTATATACCAATAGTTTGGAATATTTGTGTTGTTATGAATATACGAAAAAGGTGTACCCCGTGTTAGAACGGAGTACACCTTTTTCGTATGTTGGTAAGTTTTAGTTCACGGATCTTTCTGTATACTCATAAGCTTTCTCACCATGCATCGAAATATCAAGCCCCATTTGTTCTTCGTGCTCATCTACGCGAACAGGAAGAAAGAAGTTAATGGCCTTAATGATGGCATACGTCATAATGATTGTGAATGCGTAGGTTGCCCCAATTGCTATAAGTTGTTTGAAAAGAAGAGCTGCATTTCCGTAAAATAATCCGTTAGCGCCATCACCATTTACGGATGTTGTTGCGAAAAGTCCAGTTGCAATACCGCCCCAAGTTCCTCCGATGCCGTGACATCCGAATGCATCGAGTGTGTCATCATATCCGAATTTATTTTTTAAGAAGAAGACAGCACCGAAGCATAATATACCACCGATTGCTCCGATAAGAAGAGCGGAGAAAGGTGTAACAAATCCGCAAGCTGGCGTAATTGCAACTAAACCGGAAATCACCCCGCATGCAGCTCCCATCGCAGTCGGTTTTGATTGAAAAAACCATTCAGAAAGCATCCAAGTTAATGCAGCGGCGGCAGCGGCTATATTTGTATTAATAAATGCAGTTAAAGCTACTTCATTTAAGGATAATGCACTACCGACGTTAAAACCGAACCAGCCGAACCAGAGTAAGCCTGCGCCTAACATTGTAAATGGTAAATGATGAGGGGAGGTACCGCTTATGTTTTTTCGTTTGCCAAGGAAAATAGCTAATACAAGACCGGCAACACCAGATGTGATATGAACGACATTACCGCCAGCGAAGTCTAACGCGCCGAGTTCTTTTAGCCATCCACCGACGCCCCATACCCAATGAGCGACAGGGTTGTAAACGATTGTTGTCCAAAGAAGGATAAAAATAAGAAAAGCAGAAAATCGCATTCTTTCAGCGAATGCACCTGAAATTAAAGCGGGAGTTAAAATAGCGAACATGAGTTGGAACATCATAAATAAATTGTGAGGAATGGTAGGTGAGTAGTCTGGATTTGGTGCGTAGGTAACTCCGTTTAGGCCGAACCAATCGAGCGTGCCTATAAGCCCGTGCCAATCTGGTCCGAATGATAAAGAATAACCGATAACAATCCATTGAATTGAAACGATAGCCATAGCGCTATAACTGTGCATTGTCGTGCTGAGTACGTTTTTACTGCGAACCATACCTCCATAAAAAAGTGCCAATCCTGGTGTCATCAGCATGACCATTACTGTAGATACAAATATAAAAACCGTATTTCCTGTATTCATTCTTTTCCTCCTTCTGTAATGTTAGAAAACATTACATTATTTCGTTATGTTTCATATCATATTAGAAATTAAAATGAAAATCAACTGAATTTTTAGATAATTTTATATCTTATGTGAGAAAATCTCACATGTGTTATTTTTGGTGAAGGGAATTAGCCGTATGCGATTTATTCTAATAATTGGTATAATATTCTTACAATTAGGGATTTGGGGGATGCATGTGAAAAAAATATGGACTAAGGAACTATTCATTTGTTTTTGTTTAGCTGTCGTTTTGTTTGTACCAGTACATACTTTTGCGGACGAGAAAAGAGAATGGCGGGATGAAGTGATATACTCCATTATGATTGATCGCTTCAATAACGGAGAGCCGAAAAATGATAAACAATTGGATGTTGGAAATTTGGAAGCGTACCAGGGCGGAGATATACGAGGGATTATAAAAAGATTGGATTACATAAAAGAAATGGGTTTTACTACTCTTATGCTTTCGCCGCTTTTTGAAAGTCAAAAATACGATGGATATGATGCGCGTGATTTTCAAAAAGTAAATGAACATTTCGGAACAGAAGCAGATGTAAAAGAACTTGTAAATGAGGCTCACCGAAAAGGGATGAAAGTTATATTTCAATTTCCATATGGAGAAAATGAACAACAATTAATTGATTCGATGAAATGGTGGATAAAAGAAGCCGATTTAGATGGAAGTTATGTTATACATAGTGAAAAAAAGCCGCGAGCTTTTTGGGATGAAGTGCAAAAAGATTTGCAGGCGATAAAGAAAGATTTTCGCATTATGACAAAAGAAGATAATGAATACTATAAAAAAATAGTAGAATCATTTTCAAAAGCAGATATGTCTGTGAAGCCTTTATATGATGTGAGTGAAAAAGAAGGAGAATTCGCTACGTTTTTAGATAATCAGGAAACAGAGAGATTTGCACGTATTGCAAAAGAAAATATGTATTATCCGCCGTCTCGTTTAAAACTAGCGCTCACTTATTTATATACATCTCCGGGGATACCGAATTTTTATTACGGAACTGAAATCGCATTAGATGGAGGGAATGCTCCAGATAATAGACGATTAATGGATTTCAAATCAGATGAGAAATTTATGCAGCACATAACAAAGTTAGGTGAGCTTAGACAAACTAGACCATCTTTACGACGTGGTACGTTTGAACTTCTGTATGATAAAAGTGGAATGAGTGTGTTAAAGAGAAAATATAAAGATGAAGTAACACTAGTAGCGATTAATAATACGAAAGAAACGCAAAAAGTTTCCTTACCTGTAAGTGCAATCGGAGAAAAGCAAGAGTTAAGAGGGTTATTAGAAGATGAAATTATAAGAGAAGAAAACGGGCAGTTTTATCTCGTTTTAAAGCGTGAAGAAGCGAATGTGTATAAAGTTGGAGAAGAAACGGGTATGAATTGGTTATTTATATCCTTAATCGTTGGTGTTAACGTGTTATTTATTGCATTTTTGATTGCGGTTAAAAGGAAGCGTAGATAAGGGGACCTTCTCTATTGTGTTCAATTGACAGTGCATAGTGAGGTGAGATGTTTGAAGAAAAAGAAGTTGTTAGCTCTATGTTTATGTCTTCTTATCGTATTTGTAAGTCTGTATTTTTGGGACAACGGTGACGATGGAAAGTTTGTTCAGTGGGGTGATAGTGTTCATTCTGTTGATATAGCAATTCTGAAGAGAAATAACATTAAATACAAAATAGAAAATGATAAAGTATACATTCCTGAAAAATCATTTAATAAAGCGATAATGTGTTGCTCTTAAAATGTGATAACTCTTAATAAGTAAAAAACTCCTCTAATGAGAGGAGTTTTCTTTTTAGCGGTAGTTAATGAACTGTACGTCGATTGGTAAGTCAGCGCTGCGAACGGCTGCGATTACTGCTTGCAAGTCATCACGGCTTTTCGCTGTTACTCGTACTTGGTCATCTTGAACTTGTGTTTTCACTTTTAATTTCATTTCTTTAATGATGTTGTTGATTTTTTTAGCGTTATCTTTATCGATACCTTGTTGCAACGTTGCACGTTGGCGAACAGTGTTACCAGATGCAGCTTCAACTTTTCCGTAGTCCAAGTTTTTAATTGGAACGTTACGTTTTACAAGTTTAGAAATGAGAACGTCTTTTACTTGGTCTAATTTGAACTCGTCATCAGAAGTTAAAACAAGTACTTCTTTTTCTAATTTAATATCACTTTTACTTCCTTTAAAGTCATATCGGTTTTGGATTTCCTTTAATGCGATGTTAATTGCGTTTGTTACTTCAGGTAATTCTACTTTCGAAACGATGTCAAAAGAACTATCTTTTGCCATAGTTAGCACCTCCAAATAAATTTCTTATCTTTTTACGTCTAAGCCAAGCTATGTACTGTACATATTAAAGTATAGCGGAAAACGTGTTAAGACTTAAGAGTTTTATGCTCATATTAATGAACCTCACTTAATTATAGTGAATTTTGGGCAGTTGGACAAATAAAGGAAAAATCGTGTTATAATTAACTTTTGTTTGGAATGATAAAAAAGATAATTTTATATATAGAGAAGGGAATTAAAAAATATGTATTTGCAATTAGGATCGATTGAACAGGTAACTGTTTTACGCGAAACAGAAATCGGATATATGGTTGGGAACGAAGAGGAAGAAATCTTCCTACATAAAAACGAAGTAGCTGGAGAAATTGAAGAAGGCGATACAATTGATGTATTCTTATACCTTGATCACCAAAATCGTATTTCAGCAACAATGAAGGAACCGATTATTACAACACATGATTGGAATTGGGTAAAGGTTGTAGAAGTTATTCCTAGTTTAGGTGTGTTTGTTGATATTGGTGTATCAAAAGATATATTAATTCCAGCCGATGAGTTCCCAATTTATATGCCAGTATGGCCAGAAGAAGGCGACGAATTATATTGTACGTTAAAATTAACGAATCGTGATCGCCTTATCGCTCTTCCAGCAAGAGACAGTGATATGCAAGAAATCGTCGTAGAAGCAACGCCATCTATGCGTAATAAAAACGTAAATGGACGTGTGTATCGTTCACTTCAAGTAGGTTCATTCGTATTAACAGATGAGCATTTCCGTGCGTTTTTACACCATACTGAAAGAAAAGAACAAGTCCGCATTGGTGAGCGTGTAACGGGCCGTATTATTGACGTAAAAGATGACGGTACAATTAACATTTCACTTCTTCCTCGTAAAGAAGAAGGAATGGAAGACGATGCGGCGGTTATTTATGAATACATGGAAAGCCGCGGCGGAGCAATGCCGTTTTGGGATAAGAGCCACCCAGAAGATATTAAAGAACGTTTCAACATGAGTAAAGCTGCATTTAAGCGTGCGCTTGGTAAAATGATGAAAGAAGAAAAGATTTACCAAGAAGAAGGCTGGACTTACTTTAAGAAGTAAAGTGGATTAAAAAAGAGGAGGCTATTTGAAACAGCCTCCTCTTTTTATTTTGTCAGTAAATCGATATATTTGAAAAATCGCCGATATAATTTCATTTACAATCATGCATACTGTTTAAAAAGTTTGTACTCTCGCTTTTTAGTTCCCTTGCTCAGAAAGATGAGAAAATGTATCTTTTAAGTCACTATCGTTTATTTTAATATTTGCCTTTTTTAATTCATCCTGTAATAATTTTTGACTGAATGAAGGATCGGCAATACGTTCTTCTTCTATGCTTTTACGTATAGAGTCTTTCACTTCATCGTAAGGTTTTAAATCTTTTTTGTCAGTTAGTTTAATAATGTGATAGCCATTTGGTGATTTAACAGGATTGCTAATTTGCCCAACCTTTAATTTATAGGCAGCCTTTTCAAATTCAGGTGCCATTTTGCCTGCCCCGAAGTATCCGAGGTCTCCACCATTATCTTTTGATGCTATATCTTGAGATTCTTGTTTTGCTAATTCTTCAAATGAAGCACCAGCATCTAACTTTTTCTTTATTTCATTCGCTTCATTTTCGTCACTTACTAAAATGTGACTAGCTTTAATCTCCGGTTTGTAGTAGTCTTTCACATCTTTTTCTGTAACGCTTTTCTTAATAGCCTCATTCATTGCAAGTTTGAATTTAATTTGTTTTTTGAAATCATCTTCATCTTTTAAACGATTGTTTTCTAGTACTGCTTTAAATTGTTCTCCATATTGATCTTTCGCTTTTTGTACTTCTTTATTCACAGCATCGTCAGATACTTTATATTTTTTAGTGATAACATCTTGTGCTATCATTTCGTATAGCATGTCTTTTCCGTAACGGTCTTTCAATTGCTTTTCGAAATCGCCCTTCGTAATCGTTGAGTCTGTTGCTGTAGCGATTGTGGCCGAGTCGTTTTTTTGTCCGCAAGCAGATAACGTTAATATACTTATTAGTGCAGTGATAATGAATATATGTTTCCCTCTCATGCTAACACCTCATCCGAATATGTTATCGCTATTGTAGAATATAGAAGTGAACATGAAGTGAATTTTCAATGTTTTTTCCCTGTAAAATGTAAAAAAAGTACATCAACATTAATGTTGATGTACGATGTAATCAAAGATGATCTGTTTTCTTAGAATATGCACGCTTACCTTGTTCTATATTTTTTTGCTCTTGTTCATTTTTTTGAGTACGCTTTGCATTATTATCGCGTGCTTTTTTGTCGTTATCGCTCGTATGTGGCATATGTATCAACTCCATTTCTAAACGTTGTACGTTTATCATTTCCTTTTTCGTAAAGACTATGTATAGCGGTGCATTCATGAATAATAAAGGTGGATTAGAAATGGATTTGAAGCTGAATTATACTGAACTTATTAAGAAGTTAGTCGTCGTAATTGTTGCAGGCTTATTAAATGCGATTGGGATGAATTTATTTTTAACACCAGCGAAAGTATATGCGAGTGGATTTGCTGGATTGTCTCAGTTATTATCACAAATATTAGGTGACTTTTTGTCTATTCATATATCTACGGGGGTATTGTTTAGTTTATTTAATATTCCTGTCGTTATTTTGGCTTGGAAAAAGGTTGGGAAGGCTTTTACATTTTTTAGTTTTCTTTGCGTTATATTTATGACTTTGTTTTTAGAAATTATCCCAGTTAGAGCGGTTTCGAACGATATAATATTAAATGCCATTTTTGGTGGTATTATTTCAGCTATTGGGGTAGGAATTGCTTTAAAGTGGGGCGCCTCTACAGGTGGCTTAGATATTATCGCCATGATTTTATCAAAGATAAAAGATAAGCCTGTTGGTACGTATTTTTTCTTCTTTAATGCACTTATCATTATCGCTGCTGGTTACGTATATGGATGGGAAAAAGCGTTATATACTTTGGTCACTTTGTATGTATCGACGCGAATTATTGATGCAATTCATACTCGTCATGTGAAGATTACCGCATTAATTGTTACGAAGAATGGAGCGGATGTGCGAAAAGCGATTCATTCTCGTTTAGTGAGGGGGATTACAACTATACCAGCAACAGGTGCGTATACAAATGAAAATAAAGAAATGTTAATGATTGTTATTACTCGTTACGAGTTATACGAATTAGAGAGGGTCATTAAACAAGTGGACCCAGGTGCATTTACAAATATACTGCAAACGGTCGGAGTGTTTGGATTGTTTAGAAAAGATTAAAGAGGACCAAAGCTGGTCCTCTTTTTTAATGTGAATTCGTAATGTTTTGCAATTGCTCCTGCATTTCATGTAGCTGAACTTTTTCAGCATTTGAAGAGTTTGCATAAGCAGAGTGCAAAGCGTTTTTTGCCCTATAAACGAGTTCCTGTTGTTCAGCACCGCTTGAACAAGAAACGGCATTTGCAACAGCGTCTCTAGCTTGTTGGAATAGTAAGTTCCCCATTTAAACCCCTCCAAGAGAAGAGTTACTTCTTGCTTTTTCTGCCTCAGCTAATGTACCTCTGTACGGGAATCTTGCAGCATGCTTCATAACAGCATCGGCTCCTTGTTGGATAAAACGTTTTGATTTGTTCTTTTTACCCATTCGAAAAACCCCCTTTATTTAACTGAAAACAATTGACACGCTTTTTCGCGTCTAATAATAGTATGAGCGTTTTGCGAGAAACTATAAGCAGGGAATTTTTAGATTACAATCCAAGAACCTCTTCTAAATATAGAGCGATACCATCTTCTTCGTTTGTTAATGTTGTGTGGTTTGCGAGTGATTTTAATTCAGGGATCGCATTTCCCATTGCAATTCCATGACCAGCAAATTCGATCATTTCAAAGTCGTTATCCTCATCACCGAAAGCGATGATTCGCTCTTTTGGAATGTTGTAATGACCTGAGATTTTTTGTAATCCGACAGCTTTATTTAGTCCGCTTTTTACAATTTCAATAATTGGCCAAGGTGCACCCCATTTTCGATGGTCAATTACTTCAGCATGCATATCTGTTAAATGCTGACGAATTGCAGCGGAATGTTCGTCATGTGCGTCGATTAATAAGCAAGTTGGATGGTCGTTTAAAATATTTAATAAATCTCCTGTGAAAATCTTTGGAGAACCGAATTCAAAAATATGTTTTTTATCTTCATCAATTTCACGAACATACACATCATCCATGACTTCGGCATATACATTTTTCACGCCAAAATCAAAGCAAGCTCGGACGATCTCTTGCGCTGTTGAAAGTTCAAGAGGAGAGTGGTGTGTTCCCCAACTTGAATCAAGAGGGTGATGCACGTAAGCTCCATTGAAGTTTACGATTGGTGTATTAAGACTAAGCTCTTTATAATAATCGTAACTAGCGCGGAATGGACGCCCTGTTGAAATAACGACAATATGTCCTTGTTCTTTTGCTTTTGCAATTGTGTTTTTAGTTCTTGGAGAAATTATTTTGTTGTCTGTTAATAATGTTCCGTCTAAGTCTAATGCGATTAAATGTTGTTTGTTCATAATTTCACCTCTTATAATAATTTTTTTGTGTCTATCTGTATTTCCGTTTTTAATATGCAGAAATAAGAGGTTAGGCTAGGTGAAACCACCGTAGATGGAAGTTTCGCTATATATCCATCTTACGTCGCAAAGTGCGGTGGTGTCCACTATTTCTCGCTGGAAATTAGGAAAAGTCAACATCTTTTTAGAAAGTTCAAACAATGTTTCTTTCATTATGTACAATTTGTGAAAAGGGTTACATTGCTTGGGCGATGAGACATATAATGAACATGTAATCTTCTCGTATATGTTTGACTCTCCTTTGAAACTAGCCTAAAGTTAGGTTGGTTTCTTTTTTTTCAACAAATATAACGGAAATTCCTGCTTAAGCTTGTGTAATTATATATGTAAGTGGATAAACAGTAGTACTTGTTTCCTAAACATGACAGAAAAGCTTTCTTTTAAAATGGATATACTAATGAGGCAAGACGTCATGGAAGGAGAATGAAAATGGGACAAAATCGTAGGTTTCGTTCTGGGCAAAAAGCACCAAATGATGGTATTTATGTAGAAATTGGTGAAACGGGAAGTATGGTAAAGGATCCGCAAATGGTGAAATTAACTGTCGGGGAAAGGTTTCCAGAGAATACAAATCATAACCGTCAGTGGACATATAAAAGAAAACCGTAACAGAAGCCGCAATAGTTATTGCGGCTTTTTTGATTTGGAAAATGAATGTTACCTTTTTCTTTTTCCGATAATAAGTTTGAAATACATAAGCAAATTTATTGTATAAAAAAGTAAGTTGGCGTATAATCAAATCAAAGGTCAAAGAAAGTCAAACGTTTGGAGGGCTGTAAAGATGGACTTAAATCAAATGACAACGAAAACACAAGAAGCGATTATGAGTGCTCAATCTTTAGCGGTATCTCATCATCATCAAGAAGTAGATACTGTTCATCTATTGCTTACATTATTAGAGCAGCAAGATGGATTAGCAGTACGTATTTTTCAAAAAATGAATGTCGATATAGAAGCATTAAAAACAGGTGTAGAAAGTTTAATTAAGAAAAAGCCTTCTGTAACTGGAGGCGGGGCAGAAGCAGGGAAATTGTATATAACGGGTGCTTTGCAACAACTGCTTGTTAGGGCAGGGGCTGAAGCGGGAAAATTGCAAGATGATTATATTTCAATAGAACATGTATTACTTGCCTTTTGTGAAGAAAAGGGCGATATAAATCAATTATTTATAAAATGTAACATTACAAAAGGTACTTTATTACAGTCTTTAATGACAGTTCGGGGGAATCAAAGAGTGACTAGTCAAAATCCAGAAGCAACTTATGAAGCGTTAGAAAAATATGGCCGTGATTTAGTGGCTGAAGTAAGAGCGGGGAAAATTGACCCTGTTATTGGCCGAGATAGTGAAATTCGCCGTGTAATCCGCATTCTTTCACGTAAAACGAAAAATAACCCTGTTTTAATCGGGGAACCAGGTGTTGGTAAAACGGCAATCGTTGAAGGATTAGCGCAGCGTATTGTGAAAAAAGATGTACCAGAGGGGTTAAAAGATAAAACAATTTTTGCTTTAGATATGAGTGCGCTCGTAGCTGGAGCAAAATTCCGCGGTGAGTTTGAAGAACGTCTGCAAGCTGTATTAAATGAAATTAAAAAGAGCGAAGGCCGCATTTTATTATTCATTGATGAACTTCATACAATTGTAGGGGCTGGTAAAACAGAAGGAGCAATGGATGCAGGAAATATGTTAAAACCAATGCTTGCTCGTGGTGAACTGCATTGTATCGGGGCAACAACGTTAGATGAATATCGTAAATATATCGAGAAGGATCCAGCGTTAGAAAGACGTTTCCAACAAGTATTAGCAGAAGAGCCAACTGTTGAGGATACAATTTCAATTTTACGTGGTTTAAAAGAGCGTTTTGAAATTTATCACGGTGTAAATATTCATGACCGTGCAATTGTAGCAGCATCAGTTCTATCAGATCGATATATTTCAGATCGTTTCTTACCAGATAAAGCGATTGACCTTGTTGACGAAGCGTGCGCAACAATTCGTACAGAAATTGATTCTATGCCAACAGAATTAGATGAAGTAACGCGTCGTATTATGCAGTTAGAAATTGAGGAAGCGGCTCTTGGAAAAGAAACGGACCGTGGTAGCCAGGAACGTCTAAAAACATTACAACGTGAATTATCGGATTTAAAAGAAGTTGCAAGTGGCATGAGAGCGAAATGGGAGAAAGAAAAAGAAGATATTCACAAAGTTCGTGACTTACGTGAACATTTAGAGCGCCTGCGCCGTGAATTAGAAGAAGCAGAAGGTAATTACGATTTAAATAAAGCAGCTGAACTTCGTCACGGGAAAATTCCTGCGATTGAAAAAGAGTTAAAAGAA
The DNA here is from genome assembly GCF_000633475.1 of Bacillus sp. H1a. Taxonomy (NCBI): domain Bacteria; kingdom Bacillati; phylum Bacillota; class Bacilli; order Caryophanales; family Bacillaceae; genus Bacillus; species Bacillus sp. H1a. Next base: position 45,643 of record NZ_AYMH01000050.1, read on the forward strand.
GCGGAAGAAATGGGCGCGCATAATAAACAAGAAAATCGTTTATTACGTGAGGAAGTAAGTGAAGAAGAAATTGCAGATATTGTTTCACGATGGACTGGTATTCCTGTCGCAAAACTTGTTGAAGGTGAACGTGAAAAACTATTACGCTTAGAGCAAATTTTATCAGAGCGTGTAATCGGACAAGAAGAAGCAGTAAGCTTAGTATCAGATGCAGTTCTTCGTGCTCGTGCTGGTATTAAAGACCCGAACCGTCCAATTGGTTCCTTCATATTCTTAGGCCCTACAGGTGTTGGTAAAACAGAACTTGCAAAAACGTTAGCTCAGTCTCTATTCGATAGTGAAGAGCAAATGATTCGTATCGATATGTCTGAGTACATGGAAAAACACGCTGTGTCACGCTTAATCGGTGCGCCTCCTGGATATGTTGGATATGAAGAGGGCGGTCAATTAACAGAAGCAGTAAGACGTAAACCGTATTCCGTTATTTTGTTAGACGAAATCGAAAAAGCACATCCAGAAGTATTTAATATTTTATTACAAATGTTAGATGATGGGCGCATTACAGATTCACAAGGCCGTACAGTAGACTTTAAAAACACGGTTATTATTATGACTTCAAATATTGGATCTGCTCATTTGTTAGATGGGTTAGAAGAGGATGGTTCTATTAAAGAAGAATCACGAGACCTTGTTATGGGACAATTACGAGGACATTTCCGACCAGAGTTTTTAAACCGTGTCGATGAAATTATTTTATTCAAACCTCTTACAACGAATGAAATTAAAGGTATTGTTGATAAAATTGTAAAAGAATTACAAGGTCGTTTAGCTGACCGTCACATTACTGTAGAATTAACAGACTCTGCGAAAGAATTCGTTGTAGAAGCCGGCTTTGATCCGATGTACGGAGCTCGTCCATTGAAAAGATACGTACAACGTCAAGTGGAAACGAAATTAGCACGAGAATTAATTGCAGGAACGATTACTGATAATAGTCACGTAGTTGTTGATGTAGAAAATAACGAATTAGTTGTTCATGTGAAATAAAAAAAGAGTTCGGATAAAATCCGGACTCTTTTTAGTGTTGTTCTACTGGCTCGTTTGGAATTGCAGCCGAAATCGCTAATACTAATACCGCAAGAACAACTGAGAAAATAGACGCTTGGTTAAAATCGTATGTACCGCCAGTCATAGAGCCGATTACATAGCTCATCATATGTACAAGCAAGAACGACCAAATTAATGCCCAAATGAAACGCATATTTTACACCTCTATTCGTTCAATCTGTCCTTATTGTAACACAATTGAAAAAAGAATATAGAAAAATATTTGTAGATTTTTCAACGCAAATTTGCATTCTGTTCATACAGTATAAAAGAATGGTTTTATACGTTTAGAAAATAAGGCGGGAGAAAAATGAGTATTACGGAACGTTTCTTTTACTTAGAAAAAGAACCATGTGTAATTTATTTACCGGAGAAGCCAAATGGATTTTCTGTTATGCTCCTTGGGGACTATAACTATTTCATTGAGAATGGTACAAGTTTATGGACACAGCATGCGGGAAGAGCTTGTTTTTTAAATGGCCTTATTGAAAGGGGCTACACGGTCTTTTCATCTAATTTATACGGAAGGCATTGGGGAAACGATCAATCTGTTCGTCTGGCAAAGCGTTTATATGATGTCGTTCTAAGAAAAGAGACATTAAATGCGAAAATGCACATTATGGCAGATGGTATGGGGGCGCTTGTAGCGCTTGAGATGATGAACAAATACCCTGAATGTATACGATCTGTCGTTATGTTAAATCCTTGTTTAGATTTACCAGAATATGTGGAATTTGAGAAGGAACACAAGTTTTTTTATAAAAGATTAGTTAAAGAATTAAGTTTGGCATACGAGTCAAAAGAAGCAGAGTTGGAATCAAAAATAAATAAGAAATCATTTGCGTATCTTCCTTCTTGTGTACCGGTTAAAATTTTCGTATCTACACAAGAAAAAAGAGGGAGAAAACAATTGTTGCGTAAATATGAGCAAATGAGGCAATTAAAACAATGTGATACCTCTGTCTTATTCCATCTACAAGATGTGAAATATAAAATGGTTAGGCAAACGTGTGATTTCTTTAAAAAATATGAAGAAGAATTGTGAAGCTCCCATATACATAAATGAGGAGCTATTTGTTTAAAGGAGAAAGGGCTGGTGATATGAAACGCGTGCTTATTATAGGTGCACTTACGTTTGTAGGTTATCACCTTGTGAATAAAATGATCGCAGAAGAAGTGGAAGTGTATGGGCTTGATTTTGATGATTTAGATGGTATGACGAAAATTAATGAAGAGAAATTATTTTTAATTGGACGAAATGCGTTGTTTACGTACTATTCTATCAGGGATGAAGACGGATGGCGGGTAGTAGAAGAAGATAGTTTTGATACGGTTTACTTTTGCTTGTATGAGCCGAATCAGCAAAGTGGATTTCGGAATGAAAGGGTCATATTACAATATTTAAAGCGTATTGTAAGGCTGTGTGAAAAAAATAAAGTAAAGTTAAATTTAATTTCTTCTATTGAAATAGGGAGCACTGAAGAATCCGAAAATAAACGTCTATTTTCGAAAGTGGAAGAAGGGTTGAAGAAAGGAGAACTGCAATATAGTGTATTTCGAGTTCCTACATTATATGGACCGTGGCAACCATCATTTATGATGTATCATCAGCTCATCTTATCAGAACTCGATGAGAAAGAGTGCCATTGTATGAATGAAGAAAAAGGAAGCGATTTACTTTACGTTGAAGATGTATGTGAATACTTATGGGAAAATGGAACGAATGTAAAGCGTCTTGGTGTATATAATTTACTTAGTGGAAAAGAAGCATTATGGGAAAAGGGTATGACCCTGTTGCATGCAGATGATAAAGTAAATAAAAAAAATGTGGAAGTAAGAGATGAAGCTATAGAGATTATTTCTATTAAAAGAAACACACCATTAGAATTCGGTTTAAATAAACAATTGGCACATATGAAAAAATATAAAGAGTTATACGAGGGCTAAAACACGTGTTACACTATTGTATGGATAATGGAATGAGAGTTTTTTATAGAGAGGAAGAAATAATATGAATGAAAAAAGCATGCAATTTTTACAAATCGCGATGAAGCATTTACCAGAAGCGAAGGCAATTTTGGATGATAACGGAATTGCACTTGATATGGAGAAAGCACAGCCGGTGTTAGAGTTATTGATGAAAGTAATGAGCGAAGCATATGAGCTTGGGAAAGCGGATAAAGAATAAAACCTTCTTTTTTTGAGGGGAGAGAGGCTCGAGCCGTGAGAAGAAGCGGTTAGGGCCTTTTTTGTCTCGGACGGAGTAAGGTCAAAAGTATGGGGAAGTTTATCTTTTGAAAGGACAGGGATTTTTCTGTTTCTTTTAATGAAAAATAAAGTTGATAATACGTTGGCTTTATTTTTTTAGCTGAAATATATTCTAGACAAAAGTACATTTATGTTTTAAAATTAGTACCAAGTCATAATAATTGATATAAAACGGAGGGCTGCGATGTGAACGTGGGCATTTTAGGGATTGGAAGATATGTTCCAGAAAAAGTAGTCACAAATCAAGATTTAGAGAAAATAATGGATACATCTGATGAATGGATTCGTACGAGAACGGGAATTGCAGAAAGACGCATTGCCGATGATACAATAGATACGTCATATATGGCGGTAGAGGCTTCTAAAAAAGCACTTGAAGATGCAGGGATTAGCGGAGAGGATATCGATCTTATTTTAGTAGCAACAGTAACGCCGGATCGCTCATTCCCAGCAGTAGCTTGTGTAATCCAAGAAGCAATTGGCGCAAAACATGCAGCTGCAATGGATTTAAGCGCAGCGTGTGCGGGCTTTATGTACGGAATGATTACAGCGCAGCAATTTATTCAAACGGGGACTTATAAAAATATATTAGTAGTTGGTAGTGACAAACTATCTAAAATTGTAGACTGGAACGATCGAAATACAGCAGTACTATTTGGGGACGGAGCAGGTGCTATCGTAATGGGAGCTGTTTCGGAAGGAAAAGGTGTACTTTCATTCGAATTAGGAGCGGACGGAAGTGGCGGTAAGCATCTTTATCAAGACGAGTATGTTATGATGAACGGAAGAGAAGTCTTTAAATTTGCTGTTCGTCAACTTGGTGATTCTTGTCTTCGTGTGTTAGAAAAAGCAGGACTTACGAAAGAGGATGTGGACTTTTTAGTACCGCATCAAGCGAATATTCGTATTATGGAATCTGCAAGAGAGAGATTAAATTTACCGAAAGAAAAAATGAGTATGACAATTGAAAAGTTCGGTAATACATCGGCTTCTTCAATTCCAATTGCAATGGTAGAGGAATTGCAAAATGGACGTATTCAAGATGGTGATTTAATTATACTAGTCGGTTTTGGCGGCGGATTAACATGGGGAGCAGTAGCTCTTCGTTGGGGTAAATAAGGACTGAGAGAAAAAAGGAGTGTATTTTGTATGGAAAAAAAGAGGGTCGTAATTACGGGATTAGGTGCTGTTACACCGATCGGAACAGATGTTGAAACAGCTTGGGAAAACATTAAAAATGGTGTATCTGGAATTGGAAGACTTACAAGAATAGATCCAGAACTGTTTCCAGCAAAAGTAGCAGCAGAAATTAACGACTTTGAAGTCGAAAAATATATGGATAAAAAAGAAGCTCGCCGTATGGACCGTTTTACGCAATATGCAGTAGCAGCAGCGAAAATGGCAGTTGCAGATGCGAAGCTTGAAATTACAGAAGAAAATGCCCCACGCATTGGTGTATGGGTAGGTTCTGGTATTGGTGGTATGGAAACATACGAAGAACAATTTAAGATTTTTACTGAAAAAGGTCCGCGCCGTGTGAGTCCATTTTTCGTACCAATGATGATTCCAGATATGGCAGCAGGTCAAGTATCAATTGCTACAGGAGCGAAAGGAATTAATACTTGCTCTGTAACAGCTTGTGCATCTGGGGCAAACTCAATTGGTGATGCATTTAAAGCCATTCAGCGCGGTGATGCCGATGCAATGATAACGGGGGGAGCAGAAGCACCGTTAACAAGTATGGCATTCGCTGGATTTTGTTCAGCGAAAGCATTAACATTTAATGAAGATCCAGCAACGGCTTGCCGTCCGTTCGATAAAAACCGTAGCGGTTTCGTAATGGGTGAAGGATCAGGAATTCTTATTCTTGAAGAATTAGAGCACGCATTAGCACGTGGTGCTCACATTTATGCGGAAATCGCTGGTTACGGTGCAACTGGTGATGCGTTCCATATTACAATGCCTGCTCCTGGCGGTGAAGGTGGAGTTCGTGCGATGCGTCAAGCTTTAGCTGATGCAGGTCTAGAGCCAGAAGATATTGATTACATTAATGCACATGGTACAAGTACAGATGCAAATGAAAAGTATGAAACGATGGCAATTAAAGAAACTTTCGGTGAGCATGCATATAAAGTAGCAATTAGCTCGACGAAATCAATGACAGGTCACTTATTAGGAGCGGCTGGTGCTGTTGAAGCGATCTTCTCTATTAAAACAATTACAGACGGAGTGATTCCTCCGACGATTAACTATGAAACGCCAGATCCAGCTTGCGATTTAGATTACGTACCGAATAAAGCGAGACAACAAGAAGTAAACACAGTATTAAGTAACTCACTAGGATTCGGTGGTCATAACGCAGTATTAGTATTTAAATCGTATAAATAATAGATGAAATAAGGTGTTTTTTCGTAACATATTGCGAAAAAACACCTTATTTATTTTTACGCCTTTTTCTCCTTTTGCATATACATAAGAAAAAGGAGGGATAAAGATGGGGGTTATTGAAACAGCTGAGTGGTTACATCTATATTATGGACGTCCAGAAAAGCTTTGTGAGAAATTTACGAAGTATATTCCATTGTCAAAAGAGAGGCTGTATCGCTTTTTAATCTCTAAAGGTATGTATCGCCCAGTAATGCGGGGAGAACAGGAAATTAAAGAATTAGAGAAAAAAGAAATTTGGAAAGAACTTAGCATGGAGTATGAAAAATTGAAAAGTTGGCTAAAAGGGCCAGATGTCCCTATCTTTATTTTGTTATCAGATTCCTATAATCGAACTGTACAAGAAGAGTATAACGGGAAGGCTGGCTTATCTATGCGCCACGTTATTTTTTTATTCGTATGTGGACGGAATTCGGTGGAAGAATTAAAAGTGTTATTGGCACATGAATATCACCACATATGCAGGTTACATCAAATTGAGACGAAAGAAACGGAATATACATTACTTGATACGATGATTATGGAAGGATTAGCTGAGCAGGCAGTAACGGAAAGATATACAGAAAAAAATAATGCACCGTGGACGACGTATCTTTCAAAAGAAGAAGCGATTTATTATTGGCAAAACGTTGTACAAGAAAGAATAAGCATAAAACGAGGAACAAAGGAGCATGACATTTTATTAAATGGACTTCATTCCTACCCGAGAATGCTTGGCTATGCACTTGGATTTTATATTGTAAAAGATTGTGTAGCGTTTGAAGGAGAAGATACACTTTCTTTATTATCTATAGATGCGAAAGAAATATTGAGTAAAGCAAATACATTTCATGTTTCATGAAAAAGCAGGAGCTGTATCTCCTGTTTTTTTAACATTATAGAAGAAAAAATAATAATTAGAATATATTTCCTCAAGTGGAATAAAGTTAAGCAAAAATGAACATAATGATTGGTACAAACAGTAGTGAAGTGAGGGGTAGAGAATGTTATATCTGCATGATGTATGGGTAAATTGGTTTGAAGGTGAAGAGAATGGGTATAACGTTTGTCATTTTTACGAATGGCGGAAAGATGATACGATTGAGCTATTAGATCAAGTGCCATTATTAAAAGTAGATTCTACATTATATCATTACATCGAGAACGAATTGTTAGAGCTTCCGCAAAAATTATTGGAAGACGTACATCATAAGGCTTATATTCGTAAAAATCACGAACGTTTGCAACAAGAGTATTGTTTTGTTGTTACAGATGGAAAAGGAATTATTGCGATTGATTCAATCGGCTATAATGTGCCAATTAGAAAAAGTAGGCTTATACCTCGTCAAGAACAGATGGTATATGAGATGGTAGAAAATGTGCAGGCAGAAAAGTATGAGTTCCAAGTGGAAAAAATTGAAAAAGAACATCACATTTTATCGCCGTCGCCTTTCATCATGAACGGCCTAACTCGTAAAGAACGACAGTTAAAACAATTATTATTTATGGCGTTAGATCAATTACATACAACGAAAAATCCAGCTGAAATTCGCTATTGGTTCACAGAGTGGGATCCATCAGCGTACGGAATGGTCCAACATATGGAGTTTGAAGATGTTTGGGCTAAGCTTTATGATGAAGCGAAAGCGGGATGGTCCGAGAAGCACGAGCAATTATGTGAGCGCTTAGTGAAAGGGCAGCCGTTTTTTGAAAAGTTATGGGAAATGGAAAATGAGCAGAAGGTAAATTAAAAAACCGCCAATTGGCGGTTTTTTTTATATGGAGTCGGCAAGCTCTTCGTGTCTAAGAACCTTTCGCATAAGAAGGCAAAAAGTGCCTTTTATGCGAAAGGTTCTTAGCTAATCAGAGCTGAACGAGACGCTTCCGCTTTATAATGAAATCCAGCTCCGGCGGCAAGAATGTTCGGTGGTTTCGCGCCTTCCTGCGAGGCAAAAAACGCCTCGCAGGAAGGCGCTCCATCCCTCTCACATTCTGAACGAGCCGCCTCCGCTTTATATATTATCTACGTTTTCTGCTTAGTCCCATTGCGTTTTCTACTTTGCGTAGTTGTTTGAATGCAACTCGGTTTGCTTTTTCGGCACCTTTGTCTAGAATTTCGTCTAGTTCTGGGGAGTTGATTAGTTCGTTATATTTGTCTTGGATTGGACGAATTGCTTCCACAACTACTTGTGCTAGTTCACCTTTGAAGTCGCCGTATCCTTTTCCATCGTACATTGCTTCTATTTCTTCAACTGTTTTGCCAGAGAATGAAGAGTAAATTGTTAATAAGTTAGAAATTCCAGGTTTGTTTTCTTTATCAAATTTAACGATACCTTCAGAGTCAGTTACGGCACTTTTAATTTTCTTTTCGATTGTTTTTGGCTCATCAAGCATACTGATCATTGATTTTGGATTCGGATCAGATTTACTCATTTTTTTCGTAGGTTCTGTTAATGACATAACGCGAGCTCCTACTTTTGGAATACGAATTTCAGGCATTGTGAAGATTTCACGGTAACGTTTGTTGAAACGCTCTGCTAGATCACGTGTTAATTCGATATGTTGCTTTTGGTCGTCACCAACTGGTACGATTTCTGTGTTATAAAGTAAAATATCAGCAGCCATTAATGGTGGATACGTAAGTAATCCTGCTGGAACTGAATCTCTTCCAGAAGATTTATCTTTATACTGTGTCATACGTTCTAATTCTCCAACGTATGCAACAGATTGCATAATCCATCCTAGCTGAGCGTGTGCTGGTACTTCTGATTGTACAAATAAAGTAGCTTTTTCAGGATCGATGCCGCATGCAACATATAGCGCAGCAAGACTGCGGATGTTTTTGCGAAGTTGTACAGGGTCTTGAGGTACTGTAATTGCATGTTGGTTTACGATACAGAAATAGCAGTCGTGTTCGTTTTGAAGCTCTGTAAATTGCTTCATAGCCCCTAAATAGTTTCCAAGTGTAATCGTTCCGCTTGGCTGAATACCAGAAAAGATAACTGACATAAGTAATTCCTCCTAAAATTGAATGTGTGATGGGGAAGAGAAGGCATACAAAAAAGCCCATTCATCCCAAATTCCATAGGGACGAATGGACCGCGGTACCACCCTAATTATTTCACAGCTGTGAAATCTCTCAGATCCATAATAACGTCTGGATATAACGCCAAAGCCTACTACTCTCGGTTCGGTTTGGTGCTCAAAAGCCCATTCCATATTGTGCAATTACTTGTTCACACCAGCCACAAGCTCTCTGAAATTGCTTCAATATGTACTCTTCTTTATCATCGCATACATATAAATTTATTTATTTTTAACTGAGCCCTTTTAATATGAAAGAACTAAAGTTTTATAACAAAATGTTTTGCTGATTATTATATCATATGGAATAGTGTTTGCAAACTACATCAAAATAGTAAAGCTAATGAGAGTCGAGAACAACCCAAGCACGATACCAGTAATACAAATCGGATACGTCCATTTGAATGAATATGTTTTATAAATACGTTCTTTCTTATCGATAGGTTCCTCTGCTTCTTCAATTAAAGAGTCGATTTTTTTATTCGTACCAAATACTCTTTGGAATGCGTAAATTGTTACGTTAAAAAATCCATTTTGAAATATGAATAAAAAACCACCTATAAGAATAAAAAACAATGCGATATAGAATGAGATGTTGACAAAATTCAACAAAAATTGAGAAGAAACGAGGAATGCGCCAACACTAGAAGCGATTATCGCTACAAAAAATAGTATACAAGTATGAAAAAAAACTTTATTCAAAATATTCCCCTCCGTCAAAATATTACTAGAATTATTATACTATAAAAGTTATAATAAGTAATATAAATAATTTTTTGAAAATTATACACAATTGAAGGTCTAATTTCAAGATGATGGTATCAATGTTAACTTATCCCTTTACAAAAAAATAAAAATATTAGCATTTTATTAAAAATTTTAACAAAAAAACAAAAAACTATATTCACAATCGTCACATTATATGTATAATGAAAATTGTAGAAACTTGGAGATTATTCTTTCAATTCTACTTTTTTACAAGTGAGGGTACAGGAAGTGCAATTAGGGGAGGCAACACAACATGAAGAAAAAGATACCGTTATTACTTGCATCAACTTTAACTGCAAGTATGTTGCTTGGCGCGTGTAGCTATCAGAAAGAGGACGCTAAAGCAAAAGGAAAAGAAACCGCTACTAGTAGTAGTAACGGAAAACAGATTCTTAATTTAACAGAGTTATCTGAAATTCCATCAATGGATGCATCGTTAGCGTCAGATTCTGCGTCTTCAACAGCATTAAATAATACGATGGAAGGTTTATATCGTACTGGCAAAGATCAAAAGAGAATGCCTGGGGTTGCTGAAGATGTACAAAAGTTGGACGATGGTAAAAAATACATATTCAAATTAAGAAAAGATGCGAAATGGTCGAATGGGGAACCTGTAACAGCGAAAGATTTTGTGTATTCATGGAAAAGAGCAGTAAATCCAGATACAAAAGCGACGTATTCGTACATTATGTTCGATATTAAAAATGCAGAAAAAATTCATAAAAGAGAATTGCCAGCTGACCAATTAGGTGTAAAAGCGATTGATGATTATACATTAGAAGTGGAATTAGACAATCCTGTTCCTTACTTTATTGATTTAACAGTTTATCCAGTATTTTACCCACTAAATGAAAATTTTGTGAAATCACAAGGTGATAAGTTTGGTTTAGAGGCAAATACAACATTATATAACGGGCCATTCGTTATGAGTGATTGGAAGCATGAACAAAGCTTCCAATTTAAGAAGAACCCATCATATTGGGATAACAAAACGGTTAAAATTGAAGAAATTAATTTCAATATTGTAAAAAACACATCAACTGATGTAAATTTATATGAGACAAATGCGATTGATCGTGCGGTTCTAACATCGGAATTTGTTGATAAGTTTAGACAAAATCCAGAGTTCCAAACACGAAAAGAAGCTGGAGTTGCCTATTTAAGATTTAATCAAAATAATAAGTATTTAAGTAATAAAAACTTAAGAAAAGCAATTTCGATGTCCTTTGACCGTGATAACATTGCAAAAGTTATTTTAAACAACGGTGCAATCGGTGCTTACGGATTTGTTGGAAAAGATTTCGCTGAAGGTCCGAATAAAAAAGACTTCCGTGCTGAAAATGGAAATCTAGTTGAAACGGATTCAAAAGAAGCGAAAAAACTTTGGGAAACAGCGAAGAAAGAGCTTGGCACTGATAAAATCGAACTAGAATTCTTAAGCTTTGATAATGAAGATGCTAAAAAAATTGGCGAATTCTTAAAAGGTGAGATGGAAAAGAACTTACCTGGTTTAACGATTAAAATTAAACAGCAGCCATTCGCGCAAAAAAATAAGTTAGAAGACTCTCAGCAATATGATATGGCGTTTGGTATTTGGGCTCCAGACTTCCCAGATCCAATCTCATATTTAGATATGTTTGTTACGAATGGTTCACAAAATAAAACAGGATATTCTAATCCGAAATATGATGAGCTAATTCTAAAAGCAAAAACAGATACAAAAGATTTACAAGCTCGCTGGAACAACCTTTTAGAAGTAGAGAAAATATTAATTAAAGAGGATGCAGTTATTGCTCCGATCTTCCAAAAAGGTTCAGCATATGTGGTAAAAGGTGCTGTAAAAGATATTATCCCAATTAATTATGGTGGTAAATTAACTTACAAATGGGCATCTGTTGAACAAAAATAATCTTTTTTCCATCGTTTACAAGGGTATATGCCTATGATGGGCATATGCTCTTATTTTAAAAAAATAAAAGTAAGAATATTTAAAACTATCTTATTGCTTTTGAGAAAAACGGGGAGGTGCTTGACTATGGGACGTTATGTATTAAAACGTTTCGTGTACATGGCTTTGACATTATTTTTAATTACTACACTGACTTTCTTCTTGATGAAATTGCTTCCGGGTTCTCCGCTTAAAAACCAGGAGAAACTATCGCCGGCACAAAAAGAAATCATTCTTGAAAAATATGGTTTAAATGATCCGGTGCCAGTTCAATATGCACGTTATTTAGGTAACTTAGCAAAAGGTGATTTAGGGGTATCATTCCAATATGATAACCGCCCAGTAACAGATATGATTGTGGATCGTATTGGACCATCGGCACAACTTGGTTTACAAGCGATTATATTAGGAACATTTATCGGTTTAATTTTAGGAATCGTTGCGGCACTTCGTAACAATACGTGGGTCGATTATGGGGCGACAATTATTTCCGTACTCGGGATGTCGGTACCATCGTTCGTATTCGCCGCATTACTACAATATTTCGTAGGGGTAAAACTTGGTTGGTTCCCAGTAGCATTCTGGAAAGGACCGGAGTTTACAGTAATGCCTACAATTGCTTTATCGATGGCAGTTATTGCAACAATCGCACGTTTCGCTCGTGCAGAGTTAATTGAGGTTATGCAAGCTGACTACATTTTAACAGCGAAAGCGAAAGGAATTAGCCAAGGTGTTATCATTATCAAGCACGCACTTCGTAACGCGTTAATTCCAGTTGTAACAATTTTAGGACCAATGGTTGCAGGGTTAATTACAGGGACACTAGTTATTGAACAAATTTACGCTGTACCTGGACTTGGGGAACAATTCGTTAAATCGATTACAGTGAATGACTATACAGTTATTATGGGAACTACAATTTTCTATAGTGCGATCTTCATCTTAGTTATTTTCATTGTCGATATTTTATACGGAATTATTGATCCTCGTATTCGTTTAGCGGGAGGGAAAAAATGATGAAAGATGTACAAAAATTATCTCCAGATTTATTTCAACCAGCCAATCAAAGTAATGTTGATAATGAAGTCATTGCCCGTCCAAGCTTAACGTTTTGGCAAGATGTAAGAAGACGTTTGTTCCAACATAAAGGTGCAATGTTTGGTTTAGTATTATTAGTTCTTATTATATTACTTGCAATTTTTGGACCTATGGTAAGTAAACACTCGTATAAAGAGCAAGATTTAGGTCGTGCGAAATTACCACCAAAAATTCCTGTAATTGAAAATGTTCATTGGCTACCATTTGACGGTACAGATCAATATGGTGTGGACCAATATGAAAAACGTGATATTAAAGAGTATTTCTGGTTTGGTACAGATGATCTTGGTCGTGATTTATGGACAAGAACATGGGAAGGTACGCGTGTATCATTATATATCGCTCTTTTAGCAGCGGCGATTGACTTAGTAATTGGGGTTGCATATGGAGGTATTTCAGCGTTCTACGGCGGCAGAGTAGATAATATTATGCAACGTATTATGGAGATTATTAACGGTATTCCATACTTAATCATCGTTATTTTAATGGTAATCATTATGGGATCAGGTATTTGGTCGATTACACTCGCGATGGCAATTACAGGTTGGATAGGGATGTCGCGTATCGTTCGTGGACAAATCCTAAAATTAAAAAACCAAGAATATGTATTAGCATCTCGTACATTAGGTGCAACGAATACACAATTAATTGTGAAACACTTAATCCCGAACGTAATGGGACCAATTATCGTAATGACAATGTTTACAATTCCAACAGCAGTGTTTGGCGAAGCGTTCTTAAGTTTCATCGGTTTAGGTATTCAGCCACCATTCGCATCACTTGGATCTCTTGTAAATGACGGTTATAAATCAATTCAAACGTATCCGCATATGATGTTCATCCCTGCGGTTGTAATCAGTATATTAATTTTGGCATTCAACTTAATAGCAGACGGATTACGCGACGCGTTAGATCCAAAAATGCGTAAGTAAAAGAGGGGAGAGGCAAAAATGAAAACATTGTTAGAGGTCAAAGATTTACAAGTCTCCTTTGATACACATGCAGGTGAAGTACAAGCTGTACGCGGCGTTACTTTTGATTTGAAAAAAGGAGAAACATTAGCGATTGTAGGAGAATCTGGTTCTGGTAAATCAGTTACTTCTAAAGCGTTAATGGGATTAATTCCGAATCCTCCTGGACGTATTAAAAACGGTGAAATCGTATTTGAAGGTCGTGACTTAACGAAATTAACAGAAAAAGAAATGCAGCAAGTGCGCGGGAAAGATATTGCGATGATTTTCCAAGATCCAATGACATCATTAAACCCAACGATGACAATTGGTAATCAAATTATGGAAGGTCTTATTAAACACCAAGGGATGAGTAAAGCAGATGCACGTAAAGTTGCATTAGAATTAATCGATCTTGTAGGTATTCCAAATCCAGAAGCTCGTTTAAAACAATACCCTCACCAATTCTCAGGTGGTATGAGACAACGTGTAGTTATTGCGATGGCGTTAGCTTGTAACCCAAAATTATTAATCGCCGATGAGCCGACAACAGCGCTAGACGTTACAATTCAGGCGCAAATTTTAGAGCTTATGAAGGACATTCAGCAAAAAACAGAAGCAGCAATCATTTTCATTACGCATGACTTAGGTGTAGTGGCAAACGTTGCGGATCGAGTTGCGGTTATGTACGCTGGTAAAGTTGTTGAAATTGGAACTGTTGATGAAATTTTCTACAATCCAAAACATCCGTATACTTGGGGATTAATCGCATCTATGCCAAGTTTAGACGGCTCGGAGGAAGAGCTATACGCAATTCCTGGAACGCCTCCAGATTTATTGAAACCGCCAAAGGGTGATGCTTTTGCACCACGTAACCCACAGGCACTGAAAATTGATTTTGAAATGGAACCACCTTTATTTAAAGTAAGTGATACACACTATGCGGCAACTTGGTTACTTCATGAGCAAGCTCCAGAAGTAAAACCGCCGGCAGTCGTTGAAAAACGCATTCTTCAAATGAAAGCAGGTGAACAACATGACTAAACAACGTGAGAAATTAATTGAAGTGAAAAATGTAAAGCAGCACTTTGACGTGAGTGGTGGTGTTGTCAAAGCGGTTAATGATATTTCATTTGATATTTACCGCGGAGAAACATTTGGTCTTGTAGGAGAATCGGGTTGTGGTAAATCGACAACTGGAAGAACGATTATTCGTTTATATGATGCAACTGCTGGTGAAGTGTTGTTCGATGGTGAAAATGTACATGGTAAAAAATCACGCGCAGAATTGAAGAAATTTAACCGTAAAATGCAAATGATTTTCCAAGATCCATATGCATCATTAAATCCTCGTATGACAGTAGGAGATATTATCGCAGAAGGTATTGATATTCACGGATTAGCGAAAAGCAAAAAAGAGCGTATGGACCGTGTTCACGAACTGTTAAATACAGTTGGTTTAAATAAAGAGCACGCAAACCGTTTCCCGCATGAATTCTCAGGTGGACAACGTCAACGTATCGGTATCGCTCGTGCACTTGCTGTAGAACCTGAATTTATCATTGCCGATGAGCCAATCTCAGCACTTGACGTATCGATTCAGGCGCAAGTTGTAAACTTGCTAAAACAGTTACAAAGAGAAAAAGGCTTAACATACTTATTCATTGCCCATGATTTATCGATGGTAAAATACATTAGTGATCGCATTGGTGTAATGTACCGTGGTCAAATCGTTGAGCTGACAACAAGTGAAGAGTTATATGCGAATCCAATTCATCCATATACAAAATCACTATTATCAGCAATTCCGCTTCCAGATCCAGATTATGAGCGCAATCGTAAACGTATCGTATACGATCCGTCTCAGCATGAATACGGTAGCGAAGTACCAACAATGCGTGAAATTCGCCCAGGACATTTCGTACTATGTTCTGAAGCAGAGTATAAGAAATATAAAGAAATCTATCAATAAAAAAGTAGAGCCATTCTTCTATTGCAGGAGGGTGGCTCTACTTTTTTATTTTCTGTTGCTATTGTCAACTCTAGTCGGTAAATCGATATATTTAAAGAATCGCCGATAAAAATTTCATTTACTAATGAATGCCCCTTGATCAAACGATTTCTACTGCGCTTGAACAGAAGCACTATCCTCTTGTTCATCCGGTTTAACAAGTGCATAATTTTCCCACGCTCTACTTCTCCAACGGAAGAACATAATAATCGCCCGAGTCCATTCGTCGATAGCAATCGCTAGCCAAATACCAACGAGACCCATATCTAATTGAAAGACGAAAAAGTAGCCGAGCGGTAAGCTCATTAACACCATGGAGAATGCGCCGATTAAAACTGGATATTTCGCATCACCAGCTGCACGAAGGGAATTAATGATGACGATGTTCATCGTCCGTCCTGTTTCAAGTAGTACACTTAGTAAAAGAACGCTTGCCCCTAGAGAGATAATATGGGGATTATCCGTAAATAGTCCCATTAATTGTGTGCGGAATGTAATAACGAGAATGACCATAAATAAAGTTACACCAATCGCCCATTGTACACTTTTCCATACACGTGTGTACGCTTCATCCTTTTCATTTCCGCCAACTAGGCGCCCAACGATAATAGCTGTTCCCATACCGATAGCAATGGCGAATAAATAAGTGAACATAGAAATGTTAGTAGCGTATTGTCTAGCAGCTAACGATTCTGTTCCTAAGTATGTTGCGTAGTATAGGAAGACGATTTGGCAAGCTTGGTACATTACTTGTTCAAATGCAGATGGAATGCCGATCTTTAAAATTTTGCCAACGTACTCTTTTGATAAAGTGAAGTAGTATTGCAATTTCACGCGGTATTCCATAACGCGATACAGTAACCAGAAGAACACAATAAGTGCGATTAGCCGGCTGACGGCGGAAGAAATAGCTGCCCCTTGCACACCAAGTTCAGGGAAACCGAATTTCCCAAAAATGAGTACGTAGTTTCCGGCGATATGAATAATATTCATTCCAAGTGAAATAAACATCGCTTGCTTTGTGAAGCCGTGTACGCGGATAATTGCAGCTAATGAGTTAATAATAGCTTGAAGAAAAATGGCTCCCCCGACGATGGATAAATAACTTTGCGCGTACGTTAATACATCACCTTGTAAGTTCATTGCCATCATCATATGTTTTGAAAATAAAAGAAAACCGGCGCTTATAACGAGACCGACTCCTAAATTTAATGTTACTGCTAATGCTGATATTTTGGATGCTTCCATAAAGCGTTTAGAACCGAGGTATTGAGATACGACGATAGCTGCGCCATTCCCTATGACTTCTAGTACTAAAATAGCGATATGGAGGTATTGATTTGCTGCACCAACCCCAGATACAGCATCGTCTGATAATGCACTTAACATGAAAGTATCAGCGATCCCCATCAGCATAAAAAGAAAAACTTCTAGAAAAATAGGCCATGTTAATAAGAATAAACTTAATTTTTCTGTTGGCCCGTTTTTTGAGCGAATTGCTGTCATGTCCGTCCCCTCTTTACCGATATCTATTTTTAGCAAAGTGTATCGTAACACACTTTCATATCCTTTGCACTCATTTTAGCCTACATATTTTCAATATGAACGAACCTTCATTTTATGACAAAAAAGAAGAATAATTATACGTAAGATATAATGAGATATAAATTTCGTTATTCTCTGATAATTTAAAAAACTATAAAATTTGTTATTTTTAACACTTGATTGCAATAAA
>NZ_AYMH01000051.1:0-8888 GCF_000633475.1 Bacillus sp. H1a
GTTGTTGTTATCCAATTGATAACCTCCCTATTTCGTGTTTGCACACTTATGAGGAGACGTGTCGCACAAAGGATTATTTTATTAGGCTTTCAAACAACCTTCATTTTTAATTTTTCAAATCCAGTTGAACATCTAGACTCATAAACCATATGTCAATTTAAATACTCCCTAAAAAAGTAGGTGAAAGTAATGCCATCTGTTATTGGAAATCTGGTTGTACAAAATAGTAACGGTTCTTTCAACTTAGGTGATTTTTATAACGTTCCTCCAAAAGAAAATACAAAAGCTTATAATGGTTCAGGTGCATCAAATGTTGCTTTTATTGCCAATACCTTTAGCGGTGTTAGTGCAACAAACACATTCGATTCTGATGTTGCAGACCAAAGCCAAGTTGGAACAGCCTAAAATTATTCATCCTTTTCACTTCTGAATAAAATTCCAAATCCTTTCCTTACTTTAGATAAGCCACGATAGCTTGAATCCATTTTTGTGAGTACTTACTCTATGACCCTCTCCTTGAAGCCTAGCAGTTAGCTTTTACTAACTGCTCTTTAATTGGTAACATTACAGATTGTAACAATAATGATTACGTCTTATCATATAAAGGCTCAAATAAATCGAGCTATTATACCCATTCCCCTAGGAAACTAGGGTTTTGGTTTGCTTGAACTACTTACCATACTGTGTGGAATAGAAAAATACAAGGGTTACATAGTACACCACAAGTCACACTGGAATATATTGAAATAAACAAAGAAAAAAAGATGCTATATTAGACAACCTTTATCTTTAAATAAAAAATCCACACTTAACTAGACTCATATACGCACACCATCCTTTCTAGACGAGCATAAGATGTACTAACGAACGAAAGGGGGTAATATTATGGGTTTTGGTTTTGGTGGAGGTTGTGATTTCGATAGATGTCATCATCGAAGAGAAGATCATCGAAAAGAAGATCATCGAAGAGAAGAGCATAATCCTGAGTTACGACAATTTTTAAGAACATTAACTCCCGGCACTTGCATTGTTATTCAATTTGATTCTCAACCACCTACAAGTGCAACATTTCAAGGTTTCCAAGGAAACGACGTAATTATTCTATCTGACTTTGATTGTTTCCCAGGATTAGCACGTATTGCGATTAGAAAAATTAACGTAGTCTCTATAAATTCACCTGATTGTGATCGTTTCTGTTGCAAACGTCGTAGACATTGCAGAGAATGTGATGAGCATAAACATGAACGCGAACATGATCGTAGAGATGATTTTTAAAAATTTATTAAAAGAAAAACCTTTCCTTTAATTTATAAGCCAATTTGCAAGAAAAACACCTATTAAAAAAATAGGTGTTTTTCTTTTCTAAATGTTACCCAACTGAACATAAATAACAAACCATTTCATATAGCGGACATATACTATTGTAAGGTTAGCATCCAAAAGACCCAAATAAATACCCATGTCAAGAAATAAAACAACAGCACATTTATTCAAAATGTACAAGCCAATTACCAAATTATTCATATTCTATAATTAAGGATTAATCAATCCTATACCACCAACCCATAAAGTTACCTACGTATATTTAAATGTGCAAATGTACAAACCTAATTAAAAATCTACACATATAATGTACCCTACCTTTCTATTATCTTATTAAAGGAATTTATTTTTATATAAATTCCTTTTTTTAAGTATTTAAATACTTAATTTAATCTACATAACATAATCAATCCCAAAATAATTAATATAATAATCCTTAAAAAAAATAAGATAAGAGCCCTCTCCTCTTATCTTTTACTGGTATTTATTTAAAATACTATTAAACTACTCGTCGGACACTAATAACATCTAGACTTGTCACATTAATATTCGCACCAGCATCAACCCAAATAAGAAATCCATCCTCTACACGAATAAAGACCCCTGTTCCATTGATCTGATCTCCAGCGGAAAAAACATTAATTCTGTCGCCTTCTCGTAAACCATCTAATCTTCTTCGTCCTTCAAAATTACCCACTTCTCTCACCTCCTCACATTCTCTTTTTTTCTTCGGTTTCCATTACGTTCATCACATTCACATTATTTAAAATACTATTAAACTACTCGTCGGACACTAATAACATCTAGGCTTGTCACATTAATGTTCGCACCAGCATCAACCCAAATAAGAAATCCATCCTCTACACGAATAAAGACCCCTGTTCCATCAATCTGATCTCCACCGGAAAAAACATTAATTTTGTCGCCTTCTCGTATACCATCTAATCTTCTTCGTCTTTCAAAATTACCCACTTCTCTTACCTCCTCACATTCTCTTCTTCTTCTTCTTCTGTTTCTATTACATTCATCACATTCACATCTACGTTCAAAAGACATTTAACATAACCCCTTTTTCCTAAAAATTTATTTACACCATATTTTATGAAAAAAGTAAATCAATTGATTAGACTTTTTTCCTCTATCAAACATCCAATTAACTAATTTATAAAAAAAAAATTACTAATTTCAACAATTGTACAAGCCATTTTTTATTACTTACATAGATTAACAATGAGATGATAATCATCTTACTATACTCCAAAACCCTAAATTACCTGTTCGGTAACTATCTTTAAAAAACAGAAAAAAGGACAGTTTTTCAATTGTCCTTTTTTCTTATTTGTAAATATCTATTTTAAAAATTAAACACCCCTTACTAATAAATACATACATTATATAGTGCTCCAACACACTACTAAAAAACACTCCACTAACAAAAAAAGAACTTATTTTCTATCTGTCAAGAATTTAAGTTCTTTTTTAATCATTTAATATCCTGTTATTTTTATAATAAGATATAATTTTCTTTCCTTGATTCTTCTCCTCTTCGATGGGCTAATTGGTATCCTGGTGGATTCCGAAGATGTTTTTTCTTTTTACGCTTCATCTCATTAATCTCTTGTTTAATCCACCCACGTAAAGATCTAGAAACTTTTTGATCAGTTGCTAATTGTCTTAATTTGGTACTTCCCCCTGCTCTTCCTGCATTTTTAACTACGGCTTTGGCAGCTTTAACTCTACCTTCACCAACTATACCTAAGGTTCCGGCTATTAAGATTTGTTTTCTACTCGCACCAGACTTATAAGCTTTATACGCATACTTATCAGGGTTTATTAAGTTAATTTAATCAAACTTTATTCCAAGGCTACAAATATATCAAAGACTGTTTTCTTCTCATTGCGATGAGACTTTCGCCCATTTTTATGCAAGAGATTGAACAAACGAAGGAAGATTTTTAATAGTTCTTGGGCATTTTGTTGTAGAGATTGAAATATAAATAGTAATCCTTAATGATTTAGATTGCTTTATATTCACTTAGTTCTCGCTTCTTTTTGTTGAGGAGTAAGTGGCGCATTTTGTACACAGTAGAAGAATAAAATTGTTGGTGAAGTAAATGTGCTAAAAGTTGTTGTAAAAACTGAACAGCCTGAGAATTAAAGCATTGATTGAGTCCTTCTGGGCTCATAGAAATGCCTGTGTTAGCTTCTAATCAACTACATAATTGTGTCAATGAAGTATGAACTATGTTTTGACTTAACCAAATACATAGGGCCACTAAGTCTTGTGCGCGGTATTTATTTTTTCGTTTCACAAATCCTGTATTTCTAGCTAATTGCTCTAAAACATCAGGTGATATATATCGTTGCAATTCTTTAGAAAACAATTCTAATTCATCAAAAGCTGATAATTAGTAATAATTAATAGTCCAATAATCCCACTTATGTAAGCAAAAAATCCCTTCAGATCTACTGGAGAAATTTTTAAAGATTTTATGCTACACAGAAAACACCCTTTCAGTCTAAAATTATTTTCTAAGATTATCACCCTTAGTTTAACAGTAGCTTTTATCAACAAACGGATGCATTAGTAAATAGGATATGTGGATTAAATACCCTCTACAATTGATGGACATGGTATGTAAATATTTTCTTGCTATTGGAGGGATTTCCTAGTGGTTGATAACATACAACAACTTATTCAAGAACATAGACAATTTTTCCATCATGATCATACAAGAGGTCTTCAATTCCGGCTTGAACAGTTAGAAAAGTTGAAAGATTCTATTCAAAAATATGAAAATCAAGTGCTGAGCGCATTATATCAAGATTTACACAAAAGCGAGTTTGAAGCATACGCTGCAGAAGTTGGTTTCGCATTTAACAGTATCAATTTTATAATGAAATACCTAAAGCAATGGACGAAACCTCAAAAAGTAAAAACGCCTATTCATTTTGCCCCATCCAAAAGCTACATAATAAAAGAGCCATATGGTACTGTGCTAATTATTGGACCTTTTAATTATCCCTTCCAATCATTAATTGAACCTCTCATTGGGGCAATTGCGGCAGGAAATTGTGTAGTTCTCAAGCCTTCAGAAAATGCACCAAATGTTTCAGCTGTAATTAACAAAATAATAAGTGAAACGTTTGATAAGCAATACATTCGTGTAATTGAAGGAGGCAGGGAAACAACTTCTTTATTGATTCATGCACCATTTGACCATATCTTTTTTACTGGTAGCGTTCAAGTTGGAAAAATTGTCATGGAAGCTGCGGCGAAAAATCTTGTACCAGTAACATTAGAACTTGGTGGAAAAGGACCAGCTATTGTCGATAAAACTGCTAACCTCGATATAGCAGCCAAGCGCATTATCTGGGGAAAATTTATAAATGCTGGGCAATCCTGTATTGCACCTGATTATGTTATTGTACACAAATCTGTCAAGGCAAAACTGATTTCGAAAATGAAAAAAATCATTACAAACTTTTATGGATCAGATGTATTAAAAAGCAATGATTACGGTCGAATTGTTAATGAGAGACAATTCGATAGACTTACTTCTATATTAGAGCAAGACAAAAATTATATAGTATTTGGTGGAAATTCATCTAGAAGCCATTTATATATTGAACCAACACTTCTTGAAGTAAAATCATGGGATGATGCAGCTATGAAAGAAGAAATTTTCGGACCGATTTTACCAATTATGGATTACAATGATTTAGATGAAGTCATTCATACGGTTAACAACCAGCCCAAACCGTTAGCTTTGTATGTGTTTACTGAAAATAAAAATGTTGAAAAGCAGGTATTAGGACGAATTTCTTTTGGAGGAGGATGCGTCAACGATACAATGTCGCATATGGCTAATCTCCACTTACCTTTTGGTGGAGTAGGAAATGCAGGATTCGGCGCCTATCATGGGAAACATAGCTTTGATGCTTTTACACATTGTAAAAGCATTTTAAAGAAAAGCTCAAGGATAGATTTAGGGTTTGTATTTCCACCGTATAGGAACAAAATTAAAATTTTGCGAAAGATTTTTAAGTAATACGATTTGTTAAACATTAATGTTGATATTAAAGAAGAAATATAAGGAAATTAAATTCTTGACAGATAGAAAATATGGCCTTTTTTGTTAGTGGAGTGTTTTTTAGTAGTGTGTTGGAGCACTATATAATATATGTATTTATTAGTAAGGTGTATTTGATTTTTAATATATATATTTGCAAATAATAAAAAAAAGACAGTTGAAAAACTGCCTTTTTTTCTATCTTTTAAAGATAGTTACCGAACAGGTAATTTAGGGTTTTGGGGTATGGTAAGATGATTATCATCTCATTGTTAATCTATGTAAATAATAAAAAATGGCTTGTACAATTGCGGAAATTAGTAATTTTTATTTTTAGTAAACTGTTGAAAGTAGAGTATCTACCATCCGTTTTACTCTTATTTGGACTTTTATTCTGCTTCATCTTAATTTTTGATTTAACACGAAAGATTTCTAAGCTTCATCATCAACTTGTTACATTAACACAAGATTATGCACTATTAAAACAAAAATTAAAAGTAAAGGATGAAGAGTAACTTCCATTTTACTTTTCTATTCTATTAACCTTTTAAAACTATCTCTTTTTTAAACATGAGTTTATTTGCCTTCATTACAGTTGCTACAATTCCTACTCCTATTACAATAAATAACAATGGCATTAATGGGAGTGCATATCGTTCATATGCCACATACAGGCATGTTAGGTACGTTTGTAATAAAAGGATTAACCATAAAAACGTAGTCTCTCTCCACCTTTTCAAAAGAAAAACAAATGAAAGTACTGTACATATTAAAAACATCTGTTTTATGAAGTCAAAAATCTCATTCATATCTTTTGCAGAGACATCAAAAACTTCAATATTATGCTCTATAGAATAATACGGTTTCTTCCAAAGAATTTCTGGTTTTAAAATTAAATAACTCCGGATCATAGACTCTTTGTCTGTCTTCCACCATTCTTTCATTTTATCTATAGCTATTTTTTGTTCTAATTCCATAAATTCATGTGCTTCAATGTCAGGGTATTTTGCATGTAATTCTACTTCAAGTTCTCCCATATCCTTTCCTCCTGGATAGCCTTCTCCTTGATATGTCCCTAGTAATAATGGATTCCCTGCTCCAGCAGTTAACGGAATAAATTTATTGAATTGAATATAATTACGAGCCCACCATGGTCCAAGTACTATAAGTGCTATTCCTATACTTATAAATGCCTGTTTCATCATAATACGGAACGGATAACGCTTCATCACAAGATACATAAACAGCAATATTGGATATAAAGCTATTTGCACGCGGAAGTACAATGCTAAAAAGTAGAATGTTAATACAATCAGAAGGTCTTTCGTTGAATGAGTATCAGCTAATTTTAAACTCCAATATAATAGTCCTAACGAAAAGAATAAAAATGGGCCTTCTGTTAATGTTAAATTTTCCATAACGATTTCCGGAGGATACATCGCTAATAAGAAAGCACCTATTAATCCTGCTGCGGGATTCAACAAATAAGTACCAATCTTATACGTTAGAAAAATACTTAGTACTCCTAATATTATAATGATTAATTTAGCCACAAAGAGACCGTCAACGCCATTACCAAAAAAATAAAATACAGCAGCTAATAAAGCTGGAAAACCTGGCATAATATGAATAGTTGGTTTATCAGGCTCATGATATGTTAACGTTCCCGTTTCTAATAAAATAGTAGCTGTTTTTTGATAACCTATATCATCACTAGCTATGGTCAAATCTGTACCATGTGTTTGTAAAGTTATAAAACGAAGTGCAAAACCAACTATCATAATGATTCCTAAAAGAATCCTACTAGGTCTGCGAATAAATCGGCCTAACATTTCATCCTCTCCTTTCGTACATACACCTTTAGTAAACGTCAAGTAACTCCAAAATATACAACAAAGGTTGATTTGAGTGAGAAAGTGTTGTTTTTCCAAATAAATACATTCGACAAAATTATCCAAATTCCTTTTCATATATGATTTTTATAAAATGGTTCTCGCATGTGCAGCTTGATGGATTTACTTTTGGTGAAAAGCAACTCCATCAGAAGCCATCTCAATTGTCGATTTGATATGGTAAGTGGTACACTTGAATGTTTAGTTGGCCAGTAAAGCGTTCTCTTTTCCAATCTGCAATAGTGCAACCAGAAACCATTATGTTCCCAAACAAGAATTTTTAGTTTATCGCGTGAGCCATTGCAAAAAACAAATAAACAAGAAGAGAAGGGATCTAGCTCAAATTCTTCTTTTACAATAGCCGCTAGTCCATCAATCGATTTACGTAAATCTGTTGCTCCTTGTGCAAGATATACTTTTTCAACCGCTACTTCTGATATCATTGTTGTTTCACCGTCTGTATCACTTGTAGGAGCACTTGCGGAGTAAAAGGTACATCTAATTCAATGGTTGCTTCTTGAATGTGAATTCGAATGGTGACATGTATGTTTTCTTCTACGACAGGGGCATTCATAGAAATCCAATCCACACGCTCTTTCTTATTCTGATCTTCCGTTTGAGGTGATAATTTTTTCAACCAATAGTAAAGCCGATGAGCCGATAGGTTCTTTTTTTACACCAAGCAACTTTTGATAATCCACTGTTTTTATAGTCTTGAATATAGACTTCCCATTCTTTTTTTAATAGGTGTTTTTCCATAAAAAAACCTCCACATGTAGTATGTAAGGAGATTATCTCATGGGTTATTTATAAATGGCAGGTGGGGAATATTTGACGCTTACGTTTCTTCTTTCATGTCTAATAAAGATGAAATTTCCTTATAAGATAATTCATAATCATATTTTATATAATAAAATATCCTTGTAAGCTGGATTCATTATTTCCAGCACTGCTTGTATTTCCATTTGGAATTCTTTCGTTAGAATAATTTCATCTAACGATTTTTGACCAATAAGTATAACTGACTCAATAGGTACCGGATTAAAACGTTTTGATTTTCTATATAAGTCCCGATATTGATTAATTGCTACCCTTAATAACCACGGAGTCAGTTTTTCTACCGAAATATCTTCAGCATCTTTTACCTCTACACTAAGCTTTAATAAATATTTATCAATAACTTGAGATTTTTCTACTAATAGTGATTCAAATATACCATGAATCATCTGACTTCCCCTTCTATATAATTAACGTTTGAAAACGTAAAATGTATACAAACTTTGTAAAAAAAGTCAAAATAAAGTACATCAATGTATGATGTACAATACATATTTTCTATATAACCACATTTAACATAACACCACTTAGCGGAAGTCAATCTATCTAGAAGCATAGAAGAGTTACTTCAAATCTTCTGAAGAGAATATTCGTTCACATAATCACCATTATCAGTAGTTAATCTGCCTAATTATAAAGGAGAATAAGCTCCTTTATTTTCTTTAAGCATATCATGTAAAAGAATATGAAATATTTATAAAAAGTAGGTGACAACATGACATTCGATTCTCACCGTATTATAGGTTTCCCTGGAATGGGTATG
>NZ_AYMH01000052.1:0-39571 GCF_000633475.1 Bacillus sp. H1a
TACCTTCGTTTTTTATTACTTCGCCCATTCACTTACTTGCTCGACGCTCATGCGTGGTGCAGGGTGACCCTTTAAAGTTGATTCACCAATTGTAATAAGCATAATTGGTACGTAACGAGATGAAACATTGAATTCTTCCATTAATGCTTGTGAGTTGAAACCACCAATTGCGCAAGTATCCCAGCCAGTTGCTTTAGCTGCAAGCATAAGTTGCATTGCTGCTAAAGCTGCATTTGAAAAGGCAGCATCTCGCGGATATTGCTCACGATTATATGCAGATTCAATATTTGTAGCTAAGCGCTCTTTTGCTTCTTTTTTCATAAATCCTTGTTCTACAATTGGGCCATAAACAGGTTCAATATTTTTATAAGCTTCTAAATCACCTAAAATAGCGACTACGGCAGAAGCATCAAGAATTTGTTGTTGGTTATAAGCAATTGGATGTAATCGTTTTTGTACATCTTCTCCTTGGAAAATAAGGAATTTCCAGTGTTGTAAGTTCCAAGCAGAAGGTGCTTGTGCAGCTGCTTTTAAAATATCGTGTAGTTCTGT
Organism: Bacillus sp. H1a; assembly: GCF_000633475.1. Taxonomy (NCBI): domain Bacteria; kingdom Bacillati; phylum Bacillota; class Bacilli; order Caryophanales; family Bacillaceae; genus Bacillus; species Bacillus sp. H1a. Next base: position 553 of record NZ_AYMH01000052.1, read on the forward strand.
AGATGAAATTTCTTTTTCAGGGTTGAATGCACGTGTAGATGTGCGTTCATATAAAACGTTAAAAAAATCATTGTTTGTCATTATATATCCTCCAAATTACATATCAACTTAATAAAAATACATATAATATGTTCTACTTACATTTTGTAAGTTATCGAATTTAAGGATATAATATCTTTATTTTAATTGTCAAGTTTTAAACAATAAGGTAGGGCATTCATACAAACGATACACTTCATATAATCATACACTAAAAAAGGAATTTCCAGAGTAGATAAGCGCAGATAACATTCTCAATTAGCTTGTTAATATGTATCCCTCACTAATCGGATTTTTTTTGGAACAATCCTTTATAAAATGATTGTGAGGAATTCAGTAGAACAAGACATATGAAGTGAGTGAAGACTAGTGATGAACATACTACGTTTTTTATTAGAGAATACTGTTTTCCAAAATGTATTACAAGATCTTCAGTTGAATGTCCTTTATATAGAAGATGGATGTACACATCAACAAACGCTAGAAAATGTCCATCCAAAATGTATGTTTATAGCAAATAGTTTTGAAGAAGGAGAAATATTATTTCATAGAACTAGACCGCATATTGTAATTCTGTATGTAACAGATTTTGCTCAAATAAAATATATAAAGAATATATATGATCCGAAGAGTGCATTCATTGTCATTTGGGATCAACAGATAAACAATGAATTTGCAGATTTACTTATGTTAGGAATACGTAATATTGTTATAGCACCAGTAACTCCACAAGTGGTACTTGAGGAAGTAAATAAGAGTTTGTATCAGCTTTCTTTAGTACGACAAGTAAGTTTACAACAAGAATTACTTCAAATGATGTTTGATTTTCAAAATGATTTATTATTTATAGTAGAAGATGATGAAATTGTTGATTGTAATACAAATTTCTTGGAATTTTTCGGTTATGAAAATTTATTTTCATATCGCGAACAGCATTTAGTCTTTGCAGAACATCTTATTAGAGAGAATGGCTATTATTCGACGACTCACGATATAACATGGCTGGATGATACTTTATTAAATGGAAGAAGAATTAAGATGTACAATTATGAAGGAGAAGTGTCTACCTTTTTATTACGTGCGACACAATTGCCAGAAGATTTATCACGATTTGTAGTGAAGTGCACAGAGATTACAGAATTAGATGAAATCTATCAAGAGCAAGAAAGATTGGCTATGATAGATTCATTGACAGAAATATATAATCGTTTAAAATTCCAACAAATATTGGAGACAGAGTGGGAGAATGGAATACGTAAGGATGAAAAAATTGCACTTATTTTGTTTGATATAGATAATTTTAAAACAGTAAATGACACATATGGTCATGATTTTGGCGATTTAGCATTAATACAACTTGCAGATCTTATGAAATCTAAAGTTGAACATCAACATATATTTGCAAGATGGGGAGGAGAGGAATTCATAATATTAGTGACAAATACGGTAGAAAAAGAAGCTTTTCAAGTTGCGGAATCATTGCGATTTTTCATTGAAACAAAACAATTCTCTGGAATTTCGAAATTAACAGCAAGTTTTGGTGTTGCGTTATATGAGCAAGGGATTACAAGAGAAGAATTAATGCAAAGAGCGGATATTGCATTATATGAAGCGAAAAAAAATGGGAAAAATCAAGTGTGTATATATAGAAAAGAAAAAATGTGATTTTTCGCAACAAATTGTTGCGATTTTTTTTTATTGCCGGATAATAGAATGAAGGGTAGTATTTGTAATAACGGAGGAAGTATATGATGAAAAAAATAATGATTATGGCTTCGGTATGCGCTATTATTTGTGGCGGAGTATTTTATTTTCTTTATAGCCAAAAGGAACAAAAAGTATTAACTTCTAAAGTAACGCCTGCTATTGGGTCAAAAGTACAGGGGAGTACAGAAGAAAAAGAAGAACCGAAAATTGATTATGCTAGGATATCCCAAAAGTTGGATGAATATTTGGTAGGAAAGCAATTTAATGGAACAGTCTTGGTGACAGATAAAGAGCATGTTATATTGAATAAAGGATATGGATATGCGGATGTTCAAAATAAAATAGAAAATACGCCACAAACAAAATATCGTATCGGTTCTATTACGAAAACAGTTGTTGCTACATCTATTTTACAATTACAAGAACAAGGGAAATTAAACATTCAAGACAATGTAAATAAATATATTCCTTCATTTCCAGCAGATAAAAATATTACTTTATATCATTTATTAACGCATACATCAGGTTTACCGGGAAAAGGAAAAGGAAAAGTTAATGCAGCTTCACGTATACATTTAATAAATTGGATTGGAAGTCAGAAATTAGAGTTTCAGCCAGGAACTGGATGGATGTATACGGATTATAATTATATGGTGCTCGCTTATATTATAGAAAATATTACGAAAAAGCCTCTAGGGGATTATGTAAAGGAAAATATATTTGCGAAGGCGGAGATGCATGAATCAGGTATGGGGAATATGGTACCTGGAGATCAAAATTTCACAAAGGGTTATGTAAAGAATAATCAAGAGCTTGAGCCTGTAAAACCATTAAATATGGCCTGGTTATATGGCTGTGGTGAGATGTATACGACAGTGGGGGATATGAAAAAATTAGACGAAGCGATTATAAATGGCAAGCTTCTTTCACAACAAAGTATACAAGCGATGTTTACACCATCTGCAGAGAAAAAATATGCATTTAGTTTTTACATATATCCGGATTATTTCCATAATCATGGTGTACTATCTGGCTGGAATACGTTTAACAATTTCAATAAAGAAAAAGGAACGTTTGTTATTTTATTTTCAAATGTGAAAAATGGTATAGATGATGATTTTAATAAGGAATTTCGAAAGATGGTAAATGATTTATTAGAACAAAGGGGATGAGAAGATGGAATATAAAAATGTATCAGTAGGTTTCATTGGTATTGGTGTGATGGGAAAAAGCATGGTCCACCATTTAATGCAAAATGGTTATAAAGTATATGTATATAATAGAACGAAGGAAAAAGCGGATTCTTTAGTACAAGAGGGTGCGACTTGGTGTGATACACCGAAAGCGTTAGTAAAGCAAGTTGATGTTGTTATGACGATGGTTGGATATCCTCACGATGTAGAAGAAGTATACTTTGGGATAGATGGAATTTTAGAACATGCAAATGAAGGTACGATAGCGATTGACTTTACGACATCTACACCAACATTAGCAAAACGTATTAATGAAGTTGCGAAAAATAAGAACGTATATACATTAGATGCACCTGTATCTGGGGGAGATGTAGGGGCTAAAGAAGCAAGACTAGCAATTATGGTAGGTGGAGAGAAAGAAATATATGATAGATGCTTACCTCTATTTGAAAAACTAGGAACAAATATTCAGTTGCAAGGACCAGCTGGGAGTGGGCAGCATACAAAAATGTGTAATCAAATTGCAATTGCTTCTAACATGATAGGGGTATGTGAAGCAGTAGCTTATGCAAAAAAGGCTGGACTTAATGCAGATAAAGTATTAGAGAGTATTTCAACAGGGGCAGCAGGTAGTTGGTCATTAAGTAATTTAGCACCGCGAATGTTAAAGGGAGATTTTGAACCTGGTTTTTATGTAAAGCATTTTATGAAAGATATGAAGATTGCTTTAGATGAGGCTGAAAAATTACAATTACCAGTACCGGGTTTAAGCTTAGCAAAGGAATTGTATGAAGAGTTAATGGAAGATGGAGAAGAGAATAGCGGAACACAAGTATTATACAAAAAGTATACAAGGGGGTAAATGAGATGGATCTTCAAAAGTTTGATACGATGATTGATGCTGTGCAGCGAGCAACTTGTGTACAGATTAATGGCAAGCAAAAAGAGGCTTTTAAACAAAAATATGATTTTGAACCAAATTTCGAATATGGACGAGATGAAAAAGGGCATTATGTTATTCGAACTTCAAAAAAGATGTTAGAAGAAATGGAGTTTTATTTGGCATTGAAGTATGATCGGGATGGAATTGATCTTTATATGCACGCTGAAATTGAAGGTACATGTCATGTATCTGTTAGCTATAGTGAAGAGGCACTGCATCTACAAGAATTGTTTCAATTTCTAGAAGAGAATAAATAAAAAGTCCTCATTTGAGGACTTTTTATTTATATAGGCAGGTAAAATATTTAAGTTGTATAATTATAAGCTGGAAGCACGACGGCATCGTTCAATTGGGAATGGAATAACTTGTGCAATGTGATTAGGACCAAACTGTTTTGTGCGAGCATGACGTAATATATAAAATGCGCACAGAATAGAAACAGGAATAGCACCGTACAAACCAAACAATAAAGCGCTTACACAAGATGCGACAAAACCTAAAACCCCAACTTCTAACTCTTCCATAATAGCTCCTAAAATGACAGGAATAGCTCCGCATGAAACTCCTAGTATAAGTGCGATAAGTAAACTCATGATTATCCCCCTCTGTTTGCAAGATTCTTTTCCTTCTTATTAGTTGTAGTATATCATATATAAAACAGAATTTTCAGAAAAGATTCAAAAAAAGTTCAATAAATGTTCAAAAAGTGTTGAGAAATGCACTTGATAAAGTGGAATTATGATCAGGAGATTTGATATATGCAAACGAAAGGGACAAATCCTTTTAGTAAATAAAAAATCAGGCTTACTTCATTTTTATGAAATAAGCCTGTTCCATAGGAGGATGTATATATGTAGAGTGAATAAAAGGGTGGAAAAGGGGGTCCAAATCCTTTTATTCAACCAACTACCTTAATAAATTGGAACCCAACCTTCTGTTGTAACAAAAATACGAATAGCTACAACTTGGCGATCATCTTGCAAGGTAAAATAATGCCTTGCATTTTCAGGAACAGATATAAGATCACCAGGTTCAAGTTCAACATCAAAGAATCGACCATCTTTTCCTTCAATAGCAAAGATGCCATGACCACTGACAATAAAGCGAACTTCATCGTCAGTATGATGGTGTTCTTTTTGAAAATTAATTAATAACTCGTCAAGGTTAGGTGTGCTACTTGAAAGTGAAATTACATCATGAGCTTTATAACCTCGGCGCTCTGAAACATCAGCAATTTCTTTTGAAAACAATGTTAATATTTCAGCTTTGTTTTCATCTGTTAAGGAGTAAGTTTCTTTTAAATGAGTAGGAAGTTTAGAAATATTCCATTTCTCATATAAAACACCTTCTCCTTGTAGAAAACTTGATACTTCCACTTCATTTTCAATACGAACATTTACTTCATGAATACGAATTTGCGCCATTAGAAACGCCTCCTTGAATTGATAATAGTTTTATATGGAATTGGAATAAAAACTCATAAGCTTCTAATCTTTTCTTTGCATCAAAGCTATCTCGCCCCCATACGGTAATGCCATGGTTTCGAATTAATACTGCTCCTGAATCCCCGTGTATATGTGTTCGGAATTTCTCTCCAAGTGTTGGGATATGAGCATCATTTTCGATAATAGGGATGTTAATCGTTGCACCTTCTTCCCAAATATCAAGAGCTTTAATGATTTCTTGGTTTCGAAGGGACACTGTATCGCTATACAAATTTGTGATGACATTGTTATCGGTTGTATGAACATGAAGGACGCACCCAGCGTTCGTGTTATTATAAATATGTGTATGTAATATTGTTTCTGCTGAAGGGCGTAACTCAGTTTCTAAAACGGGAACTCCTTGATGATTTACTAATAGAAAATCATCTGGAGTGGTTTTTGTTTTATCTTTACCACTTGCTGTAATAAGAAAAGTAAGCGGATCATGACTGACTTTTATAGAAATATTGCCACTGGTTGCTGGAAACCAATTTCGAGTTGTTAATTCTTTTTTTACTTCGCTTAAGTCATACCATTGACGAAAAAGTTGTTTCATGATTTCACCTCCAACAAATGTTGTAACTCAGATTGAATATCGTAAAACGTTTCAAATGGTGTATAAGCAATATGATTCTCTTCACATTTCGTAATAAGGAAGTCGCGAGCGAATACTTTATCGGCTTGTTTTGCTGCTTGTAAATCAGTAATGGAATCCCCTATTACAATATGAAAATCATCTGTAGAGCTTAGTTTACGAATCAATGATGATTTACAGAGACCACAACTATGATGACATTGTTCATCACAAGGATGAGGCCATTTCACTTCAACATAATCTCCTGAAAAATCAGTTGCATTACAATAAATTTGATCTTTAGGGACTATTCCTTGTAAGAGTGGATAGACGAAGAAATCCATCCCGCCAGAAATAACATAAAAAGAAATGTTGTTTTTATTTGCAAATTGTATAAATTCTTTAAAGCCAGCACGAATTTCCGCTGTTTCTTTTAGATGCTTAATAATGTCGTTGTGTAAAGTGGTAGGTAATAATTTAAATAATTGAGAAACACCTTCTTGAATAGAAAGTTCTTGTGATAAAATTCTTTCTTTTATTCCCTCAGCTTCTGATGGTGCGAAATGTTCCATGATGGACATGATATTATCATTATTTGTGATCGTACCATCGAAATCACAAAACACTTGAATACTCATAATTTCACCTCATAAGATGGATTTCCCCATATTTGTAGCGCACTTTGCAAATTAATCTCATCTACTTCATGGAGTGGAATGTTTTGCAAAGTAGCTTCAATTGCTGCTCGGAAAGCCTTTCCGCCGCCCTGTGCTCCATTTGGGTGGCCATGTATACCACCACCAGCGTTAATAACAACATCCTTACCAAAATCACGAAGGATAAAGGGAACGAAACCAGGATGAATTCCAGCAGATGGAACAGGAAAGCTTTGCTTGAAAAACGTGTCTTCTTCAGTCAATTTTTTTGTAATAAGAAGAGCTTCTTCCTTTTCTAATGCAACACTACCGTATGGTGATGGGAATAAAGAGAAATCAGCACCAGCGTAACGTAGTAATTTTCCAAGTAGTAATGGAGAAGAGAATCCGTATAGTTTCGATGAAGCGTAAGCGCCACTTACAGCAGGGTGTGCCATAATAGGAATTGGAATTTCATCATCTTCTACAAGTGATTGCAGTACATCTAGCCCGTAAGAAAATACATTGAATAAAAGAATGTCCGCTCCAGCTACCACTGCACGTTTCGCATTTTCTTTTAAATCATAAGTTCGTCCTGTTAAATTTACCGCATACATAGTTTTATGACCGTATGTTTCATATACAGATTGTAATACTTCTTTTCCACATTCGATTCTTTTCGTAAGTGGTGTTAATGAATTTTCAAATAAGATTTCATCGTCTTTTACAATATCTAGCCCACCAATTGCTTGATCGCGCAGTTGTGTTTTTAAATATCCAATATTACGGCCTATCATCCCTTTAAAAATACTCATTAGAAGAGGGCGATCTTGAACTTGTAACAGGTTTCGAATACCATCAATTCCAAATTTCGGTCCAGGGAACTGTTTTTTTAATTCGTCTGAGAATGTTAAATCTATTAGTTTAATTTCACCATCTAGCGATAGTTTTCCAAACGTTGTTGTCAAAATGGCTGGTAAGTCTGGGCTGAAGTTCAGTGATGGATAATGAATTTTAATAATTCCACGTGTTACCTTTTTAGCAAGATAAGAGTTTATATGTTCTTGTTCGTCTAATTCTTTTATATGAATGACATTCCCTTTATGTTGTTTTAATTGTTCTTGTAATAAGTGTGGTAAATGAGTCCATGAACCAATTGTTAAACCAATTGCAATTTGTTCCGCTTTTCTTTCTAAGTTGTGAGAATCATCATGGATTAAATATGTCGCTATAATTCCGCTCATTGTTATAACCTCCTAGTTAAATAAAAAAACCTCTCAGCTAAGGAGAGGTTTTTTTACAACCAGCTCCTTATCTGTCAGCGTAACGCTGCGAGAATTAGCACCGTGTCTACAATTGTAGATCGGTTGCCGGGCTTCGTCGGGCTCGTCCCTCCACCTGCTCTTGATAAGAAGTATTTAGAAATGTTTAAATTTTTATGATATCTGAATTTTGTCAGATATCTTTTATGTTGTCAATGATTTTTTGAAAATTTTTAATTTATCGATTCGATTAATGGCTTCTTGCAATCGTTCCTCCGTATGTAATAGACCGACACGAACATAACCTTCGCCATGTTCACCGAATCCAACACCAGGGGCAACAGCGACATGGGCCTCTTCAAGTAACATATCAGCAAATTGTTCAGAAGTGAAACCTTCTGGGACAGGAAGCCATGCAAAGAATGATCCTTTTGGAATAGTTACATTCCATCCGATTGAATGACAAGCTTTAATAAGAGCATTTCTTCGAGATTCATAACAATTTACAAGTTCTACTACACAAGACTGCGAGCTTAATAGAGCCTCACGGGCAGCTTCTTGTACAGCTCCAAAAATACTAACATACATATGATCTTGTAATAAGTTAATCGTTTCAATGACACTTTCATTGCCAACAGCAAAAGCGATACGCCATCCGGCCATATTGAAAGTTTTTGATAAAGTGTAGATTTCAATGCCGGTATCTTTGGCGCCGTCTGCTTGCAAGAAACTAACGGGCTTTTTTCCGTCAAATCCGATAGCACCGTATGCAAAATCGTGAACAACTAATATATTATGCTTATTAGCGAAATGAATTGTTTCATCAAAGAATTCTTTTGATGCTACAGCCCCAGTTGGATTATTAGGGTAGTTCAAAAACATTAACTTTGTTTGTTTGGCAATAGAGTCATCTATTTTTGAATAGTCCGGTAAAAAATTATTTTCTGAGACAAGTGGCATTATTTCAAAGTGTGCTTTTGCTAAAGAAACACCAGATAAATAATCTGGATACCCTGGATCTGGAACGAGAATAGTATCACCAGGGTTTGTAAAACAAAGTGGTAATTCAACGAGTCCAGCTTTTCCGCCAAATAAAATAGCGACTTCAGTAGCGGGATTTACTGTCACTCCGTATTCACGTTCATAAAACGTGGCAACGGCTTCTTTTAAGCTTTCATGTCCGCGAAATGGCGGATATTTATGATGAAGGGTCTTTTCTGCCGCATCTTGTAAAGCCTTTACGATATGCGACGGTGTTGGTTGATCTGGATTTCCTTGGCCTAGATTAATAACATCGTGACCAGCTGCAACGACTTTGTTAACTTTTGCAACAAGTGAAGCGAAAAATTGTGTCGGCAATGATGTTACTACCTCGGAAGGTTGAAAATTTTTCATACTTTCCACCTCTTTTGAAAGTTGTTACAATTCTAGTGACAAATGATATAATCTTTCCAGTATTTTGTAAAGAAAAAAATAATGAATGGGGCTGACAAAATGAAAGTCGCATGTATTCAAATGGATATCGCATTTGGGGATGTGGAAAAGAATATTGAAAATGCAAAAAAACAAATAAGCGAAGCTATGAAAGAACAGCCAGATGTTATTGTACTGCCAGAATTATGGACAACAGGTTATGATTTAACGAGGCTTTCTGAGATTGCGGATAGGAATGGATTGGAAACGAAAGATATGTTGAAAGAATGGTCAAAACAATATGGTGTACATATTGTTAGTGGTTCTATAGCAAAGCAAACGAAGCAAGGTGTTACAAATACGATGTATGTTTTAAATCGCGAAGGGCAGCTAGTAAATGAATACAGTAAAGTGCATTTATTTCAGCTTATGGATGAACATAAGTATTTAATCGCTGGTAATGGAACAGGTGAATTTACGCTAGATGATGTAGAGTGCGCGGGAGCAATTTGCTATGACATTCGTTTTCCAGAGTGGATGCGTGTTCATACTGCTAAAGGCGCAAAAGTTTTATTTGTTGTAGCAGAGTGGCCGTTAGCCCGTTTAGCACATTGGCGCTTGCTTTTGCAAGCGAGAGCAGTTGAAAACCAGTGTTATGTTGTGGCGTGTAATAGAGCAGGAAAGGATCCGAATAATGAGTTTGCAGGTCATTCTTTAATTGTGGATCCTTGGGGTGAAGTTGTTGTAGAGGCAAGTGAAGAGGAATCTATTTTATTTGGAGAGCTTAAACTCGAGAAAATTAAAGAAGTACGTAAAGGAATTCCAGTGTTTGCTGATCGCCGTCCAGAATTATACAAATAAAATGTTGACAAGTGATTTTTATTCTTGGTATAGTCTTCATCATAAAGTTGAAAATTCAAAAAATACAACTCTTATCAAGAGCAGGTGGAGGGATTTGGCCCGATGAAGCCCAGCAACCGACCGTAATACCATTGTGAAATGGGGCGTTTATTACGCCAAAAAGGCACGGTGCTAATTCCAGCAGAAAGTAAACTTTCTGGCAGATAAGAGGGGAGAAGATAAACTTCAAACCTCTTTCTTCGTGGAAAGAGGTTTTTCTTATGTTGAAAAACCTCTGAATTTAAAGGAGGAGAAGACGGTGGGATATTATTCATTAACAGAAGAAACAGCTGTGCAATACGCAAAAGAACATGGATATTTTGAAAAGAAAGCAACTGTAGTCTGCTATGAAATTGGGGATGGCAATTTAAATTACGTCTTCAAATTAGATGATGGAGAGAAGACGATTATAATAAAACAAGCACTTCCATATGCAAAAGTAGTTGGTGAGAGCTGGCCACTGTCTATAAAAAGAGCGACAATTGAAAGTAAAGCACTGCAAATTTTTGCGAAGTATGTACCGGAATACGTTCCAGAAGTATACAGTCATGATGAGAAGCTGGCAGTAACAGTAATAGAAGATCTATCAAGGTTGACAATTACAAGAAAAGGATTAATAGACGGAGAAGAGTATCCGCTTTTATCCCAGCATATCGGTCGTTTTCTAGCACATGTTTTATTTTATACTTCAGATTTCGGCTTACGCTCAGAAGAGAAAAGAGTGTTGGATGGCACATTTGTTAATCCTGATCTTTGTAAAATTACAGAAGATTTAGTGTTTACAGATCCATTTGGTCATTATGATACGAATGATTATGAGCCAGATTTGAAACTAGTAGTTGATGAACTTTGGAGTGACAAAACTTTAAAATTAAAAGTAGCGCAGCATAAATATAAGTTCTTAACGAGAAAAGAAGCGCTCATTCATGGGGATTTACATACTGGTAGTATTTTTTCATCACCTGCTGAAACGAAAATAATTGATCCAGAGTTCGCAACTTATGGCCCGTTTGGATTTGATTTAGGTCAATTTATTGCAAATTTATTGTTAAATGCGTTATCGCGAGAAGAGGAAAAAAGAAATGTGTTGTTTTTCCATATAGAGAAGACATGGAGTTATTTTGTAGAGGCTTTTACGAAGTTATGGATTGGAGAAGGTGTAGAAGCATATACGAAAGAAAAGCAATGGTTACCAATTATTTTGCAAAACATTTTTAGTGATGCTGTTGGATTTGCCGGATGTGAACTTATTCGTAGAACAATTGGCTTAGCGCATGTAGCTGATTTAGATGAAATAGCAGATAAAGAAAGAAGAATCCAAGCTAAGAAACAAGCACTTTACTTAGGAAAAGAACTATTAAAATATGAATCAAAGAGCGCAGATATTCAACTGTTTCGAACATTATTTCAACATACAGTTTCAGGAGGCATAAAGGCATGAGTACAATTATTACTGTTCCGAGATCTATAAGTTGGAAAGGCGATGCCATTGCGGTATTAAATCAAACCAAACTACCGCATGTCACTGAATACAAAACATTAACGACTATTGAAGAGGTATGGAAAAGCATCATTATGTTAGAAGTACGCGGAGCACCTGCAATTGGAATTGTAGCTGCGTTTGGTTTGGCACTTGCGGCAAAGAAATACAATACGCCAAATATCGATGAATTTCAAAAGAAGTTTAATAGAGATTGTAATTATTTAGGGACATCACGTCCGACGGCAGTGAATTTATTTTGGGCAATCGATCGTATGAGAGAATCTATTCGAGAGATTGCTACAATAAAAGAAGCACAAAAAATATTAGAAGACGAAGCGCTTCGCATTCAGCAAGAGGATGAAGAGGTGTGCCGAAGTATTGGAGAACATGGTTTAACATGTTTTAAAGACGGTGATAAAATTTTAACAATTTGTAATGCAGGGAGTATTGCAACTGCTAGATATGGTACCGCATTAGCACCGTTTTATATTGGGAAAGAGAAAGGTGTGCATTTACATGCGTATGCGTGTGAAACGAGACCAGTGTTACAAGGTGGTCGTTTAACGACATGGGAATTAGAGCAAGCAAACATTGATGTAACGCTTATTACGGATAATACGGCAGCTCATGCAATTCGAACGAAAGAAATTAATGCAATTATCGTAGGGGCAGATCGAATCGTTGAAAATGGTGATACTGCTAATAAAATAGGAACATTAAATTTAGCTATATTAGCAAAGTATTTCGGTATCCCATTTTATGTTGCAGCTCCGTTATCTACATTTGATATTACGAAACAAACAGGTGCTGAAATTGTCATTGAAGAAAGAGACGAAACAGAAGTTACGAAAATTTTTGGGAAACAAGTGGCGCCAATAGGTACTCCTGTATTTAATCCTGCATTTGACGTGACACCACATGAATTAATTACAGGTATTATTACTGAGAAGGGTATTTTAAGAGGGGATTATAAAGATGAAATTATGTCATTATTTAAAAAACAAGCTAATTAATAATAGCTTGTTTTTTTATGCCTAAAGTTTTCTTTTTCCCTTATTTATGTAATGAAGGGAGGAGAGAAGGATGGAAGAGTGGATCTCGATGATAGGTAATGTGGGGTTTCCGATTGTTGTAACATTATATTTACTACATCGTATTGAAAGTAAATTAGATGGAGTAATTGTTGCAATTGAAAAACTCCCGCAACAATTACTAAAGTATGAAGATCCTCGCGATAGAAAATAGAATAAAGTTTGCTCTTTGTGAGCAAACTTTATCCCGCTATGTACGGGATAATAATCAGTGAGGATGGACAAAATCCTCACTGATTAAAGTTTCACGTTATTTCTCTTATTGAGCAGTATAACCACCGTCGATAACGACAGCTTGACCAGTTATACCTTTTGCTTTTTCACCAGCTAAAAATATAGCATAATCAGCAATTTCTTGTACTTGTAACAATCTTTTCTGTGGTACGAGTGGATAAATGACAGCTTCTAAAACATTTTCAAGTGGTACATTCCGTGTAGTTGCTAAGTCTTGTAGTTGATTGCGTACAAGGGGGGTATCAACATATCCAGGGCAAAGAGCATTTACAGTAATTCCATGAGTTGCTCCCTCTAAAGCAGCCACTTTTGTTAATCCAATTACTCCGTGTTTCGCACTATTATAAGCAGCTTTTCCAGCAAATCCGATAAGGCCGTTAATAGAAGCAATATTAATAATTCGCCCATATTTTTGGTTCTTCATAATAGGAAAGGCATGCTTAATTGCGATAAACGGAGCAATCTGCATAATTTTAATAAGAAGTTCAAACTTATCCGTTGGAAAATCTTCAATTGGTGAGACATGTTGCATTCCGGCGTTATTAATTAATATATCTAATGAACCGAAATGAGTAACTGTTTGAGAAATTGCTGCTGCAATTTCTTCTTCGGAGGTAACGTCACATTTTAAACCGATAGCTTGAAAACCTTCTTTTTGCAATTGTTCAGCAGCTTCTTTTGCACGATCTTCAAGGCGATCACTAATGACAACTTTTGCACCTTCTTTTGCGAAAGCATTTCCCATTTCATAACCAATACCGCTCGCAGCACCTGTTAAAAAAACAACTCGCTTTGTAACCATGATGAAAAACACTCCTTCATAATAAAGTGAAATTTTAATCAGTGGAGGGCATCCCGCACTGATTATTAGCCCACAAATAGCGGGTAAATAGTTCTCTTATTGCTCTATTTAGAGAAGTGATAATGAAATTCCTGCAAACATTTGGAAATAATGTCGTTAGCTATCTTGTAAAACAAGATAGTGGGAGGATTTGAATTATGTCGACAAGTCAAATGCTAAAAGGGATTTTAGAAGGTTGCCTCCTTGCTATTATTTCTGAAGGTGAAATATACGGTTATGAAATGAGTGAAAAACTAGCGAAATATGGTTTCACAATGGCAAGTGAGGGAAGTATTTATCCGTTATTAATACGAATGCAAAAGGAAGGATTAATAACAAGTGTAATGAAGGAATCTCCATCTGGCCCAAAGCGAAAATATTATATATTAACAGAAAAAGGCGAAGAAGCACTAGATGAATTTATGGATCGCTGGGAAGCGATGCAAAGTAGTGTAGAGCGTCTACTGGAAGGGAAGAGGAGCAGAAAATAATGCTATCAAATGAAGCACGCAAGTTTTTATTAGATATGAGATTATTTTTGACTGCAAAGGGTGTGAAAGAAAGTGATGTTCATAATTTTTTAGAAGATGCAGAACTCCATTTAATTGAAGGTGAGAGTGATGGGAAAAGTGTAGTAGACATTTTTGGAAGTTCACCGAAAGAATACGCAAATGAACTTGTAAAAGTGATGGAAAAGGATAGACAGGAAACGTGGAAGCAAATTGGCTATACGGTAATGAATATCGTTGCGTTTTGGATTATCGCTTCTATTCTAGTAGTCAATAATGGGAGTCCACAGATTTCGTTTATTCAATGTGTTGGATATAGCCTTACATTGATTCTAGCTATTATAGCTCCTAATTTTCTACTTCGTAAAATGACCTTTTTGACAGGTTTTACAAAAAGCTGGTTTTCTATGTGGTTTTTAGTAATGATAGCGCCAATGTTTTTATTAGGAGTAGTTACTATATTAGATGTGATATATCCTACACCGATGTTTATGTTCACTCTAGTACAAAGTTATATATTGGCTGGGATAATTTTTATTATCACGGTAGTTATAAATGTATATTTTGAAGGATGGTTTAAAAATTTATACTTAATCATTCCACTTTCTATTATGTTAGTTTTTAAAATATTTACATCAGAAGAACTAATTCCAATGTTATTTCAAATTATATGTTTATACGGAAGTTTATTTGTTTTAATGTTCCTTGAAATTATGATGAAGGCGAATAAAAGAGAGACGGTCAAATAAGGGAGGGGTTATGATGCAAGTTTCTAAAGAAGGGGAAAAGTTTTTAATCGATACGAAAGTGTATTTAATAACGAAGGGAATTAAAGAAGAAGATGTGGATGCTTTTCTAGAAGATGCAGAGCTTCATTTAATAGAAGGTGAGAAAGAGGGTAAGACGGTAAGTGATATATTTGGTGATTCACCAAAAGCATATGCGGAAGAGTTAGCGAAAGAGATGGAGAAGGATAAAAGCGGGAGTATAAAAAGTATTCTTGCAATGATAATTGGTGTTGGTGGGTATTGGTTATTAACTCATATTTTGTTTAATAATCCAAATCAGCAATTTACACTAACTAATGTACAATTAATTGGTTATCCAATCGTATTAATGATTACGATCGTCGGAACGATTGTTGCGTTTAGAATGTCTTCTTTTAAAAGTAAGTTAGTAGAGTTCGGAATTATTTATATGATAGTGATGGTCCCTATTCTATTATTAGTATTATTGATGTTTATTGATAAATGGTACGGTACATATGTCTTACAATTGACGACAATACAAACTTATATATTAGCCGCAATTATCTTTTTGTTACTTCTTATTGGTGAAGTGTATGTTCTTGGTTGGATGGGCGTTCTTGCCTTAATTGTCCCTTTAGTAATTATGTTTATATTTAAAGACTTAGAAGAGAGGAATATATTTTGGGGAATTGCAAAGGTTTTACTTATGTATGGTAGTTTATATGGATTAATGAGATGGTATTTAAAAAGTGAAGAGAAAAAAGTGTGAATTAGGTGTTTAATAAGAAAAAGGCTGCTTTAGATATGCAAAAAAATATTTCCAAAGAAATATTATATTGGGATTTTTAGAGGGGTTACGTTTACTTTTAGTTGTATATTTTTATTTCTGGCAGCCGGCATTTGCTTTGTTGATGTGAATATGATGTTTTAAACAGTAACAATATTATTACTGTTTTTTTCTGTGTAATAAAGGACTTTGTAAAGAAAGAGCTTTTTGCTCATTTGTTAATAATGAATTGATATGAACTTGATCAGGGCGGGGGACTATAGGATACATAAGGTTGGATGGAGAAGGATGATGTTCAGAACCTGTTGGAGAATGGGGATCAGCGTGCGTAAGTTTTCCAAGAATCCGCCTTGTAAATAAAATATGACCAATTTCGTGAGCGAGGGTGTATATATTTTTTAGTGGAGCAGCTGAGTTTGTTAAAACGATATAACCAGTGAGTTGCTGTTGCTTCGCTAAAGAGTAAGCGCAGGCAATTACTGCCGTTTCTTTGAAATAATCACTAGCGATGTAGCAAATGTACAAATCACAATTTGGGGATTCGGAAATACAAGTATTAAAAAAAGATGATAATTTCGGTTGGCTTTGAATAGAGTTTTTATAACTAATTTCTCCATTCGTAAAGCGGAATAACTCGTTTAATACAATTACATCTTTAATTTGAAATGTAATGGGATACCATATTGATTCTGCGACAGCTAAATCTTTTGCGATACGTTCGTCTGAAATATCAGCTCCTGGGGTAATGCAAATACATATATTTAAATATTGATCCATCGAAAACACCTCAAATGGAAAAAATTCTTCCTATAATATATGTGAGGAAAAGGTGGTAGGTATGGATAAAAACCCTAGTTGTCATTACTTCTATTTTTGGAGGCGTATAACCGTTTTTGTTGAAATATATATAATATAAGTCGAAAAAATTTCATAGTTCTATAACGTAGTATGGTCATCTTTTTGATATAGTAAAGAAAAGGGGGAGTATATATGTATACATTAAAAATTGTTTCAGACAGAGAAGCTCTTTATCAATTTGCGAGCTATGTAAGAGTTGTGCAAGGGGTTGAAGATGTATATGTAGAGGTGGGAGAACCTTTATATGAACATCCATTAATGAAATTTCATGTACATATTACAATTGAAGAAAAATATGACCAATATAAAGCGCTACAAGAAATAGCTAGATTAGTAGAATTGGGGCGTTTTACATATGTCCATTATCGTAATGAGGAAATTGAAGAGGCTTTTGAAACTGTAAAATACGAAAGTCTTAGAAAATAAAGGTAAAAAAGGAAGCGAAAGCTTCCTTTTTTAATTGAAAATTACATCAACAAAGGGAAGAGAATTTTGTTATGATAAGGAAGGGTGAGGAAAGGAGAGTTTGCATATTGGGGTATATTGAAGAGTTACGCAAAGTAGTTGGTACGAGACCACTTATTCTAGTAGGATCAGCAATTATTATATTAAATGATAATCAAGAAGTATTGCTTCAATATCGTTCAGATACATATGATTGGGGTGTACCTGGTGGGGCGATGGAACTGGGTGAAACGACAGAAGAAACTGCTCGTAGAGAATTATTCGAGGAGACGGGGCTAAGTGCGAAAATAATGCAATTTCTTGGTGTTCTTTCAGGAAAGGAAGTTTATTTCCGTTATCCAAATGGAGATGAAATTTTTAATGTAATTCATCTTTATCAGGCGCATCATGTAAGTGGAGAATTAAGGCTGGATCATGAAGGGTTGCAGCTTCAATATTTTCCGGTAGATAAGTTACCGAAATTGAATGAAACGACAGAGAAGATTTTACAAAAATTTTTATACGCATTAACAGAATAGAAGGTTAATTCCTTCTATTTTTATTATATTAAATATTTTGATTTTTTAGTATGTTTATAGTATGATAATGGTAGACATACATCTTATGGAAATCCATCTAAAAACTTATTAGGGTACATAAGAGAGGGGCAAGTACAAAATGCATAATGTTGTCATTACAGCTGCAGTTCGTTCACCAATTGGAACTTTTGGAGGAGCACTAAAAAATATAACACCAGTAGAATTAGCTGTTCCTGTACTTCAGGAAGCTGTAAAAAGAGGCGGAGTGGAGCCACATGAAGTTGATGAAGTAATTTTAGGTCATTGTATTCAAAGAACTGATGAAGCAAATACGGCAAGAACGGCTGCATTAGCGGCAGGATTTCCTGACACAGTTACTGGTTATACGATTCAACGTCAATGTTCTTCAGGTATGCAAGCGATTATGTCCGCTGCAATGCAAATCCAATTAGGTGTAAGTGATATTGTTGTTGCAGGTGGAGTAGAAGCGATGAGTTCGAGCCCTTATGCATTAAAACAACACCGCTGGGGACAACGTCTACAGCACGGAGAAATTCGTGATACGGTGTGGGAAGTTTTAGAAGATCCGATCCATCATATTATGATGGGGGAAACAGCGGAAAACTTAGTTGAACAATATGAAATTACAAGAGAGGAACAAGATGAAGTTGCGCTTCGTAGTCATACATTGGCGCTGCAAGCGATTGAGTCTGGATATTTTGACGATCAAATTGTTCCTATTACGATAAAAGAACGTAGAAAAGAAGTTGTATTTGCAAAGGATGAACATCCACGTGCAGATATTACAGCTGAAAAATTAGCAGGATTAAAACCAGCTTTCCGTAAAGGTGGATCAGTAACTGCAGGGAATGCATCTGGTCTTAATGATGGAAGTGCAGTTCTAGTATTAATGAGTGAAGAAAAAGCGAAGGAAAAAGGCTTACAGCCATTAGCTAAAATTGTTGGATATTCAGTAGCTGGAGTAGATCCGAAAATTATGGGGATTGGACCGGCACCAGCAATTCGCAAAGGATTAGAAAAAGTAGAGTGGTCATTAGAAGACGCTGATTTACTTGAAATTAATGAAGCTTTCGCTGCGCAATATTTAGCTGTAGAGAAAGAATTAGGTTTAGATCGTGAGAAAGTGAATGTAAACGGTAGTGGTGTAGGACTTGGACATCCAATCGGTTGTACAGGAGCTCGTATTACGGTAAGTTTAATTCACGAGTTAAAACGACGTGGATTAGAAAAAGGTATTGCCTCTCTATGCGTTGGAGGCGGTATTGGAGTAGCATTATTTATAGAAGCGCTATAAAAAAGAGGCAGCGATTGCTGCCTCTTTTTTTATGACTCAAATAAGTGATGAAATAATCGATCGCGATTTTCAAAGAAAAGTTTCGTCGTTTGGTAATGCTCCGTTTCTTCTAATGTCGATTCGTGAATCCCTTCTTGAGTTAAAGAATATATAGTAGATTCGGGATAAGCCATTAAAATAGGAGAATGAGTCGCAATAACAAATTGTGAACCTTGTTCAGCTAGTTCATGCATACGAATAAGCATTGAAAGTTGTCTCATTGGGGATAAAGCTGCCTCAGGCTCATCTAAAATGTATAAACCTTGCCCTGAAAAGCGATTCATAAATAATGAGAAGAATGATTCTCCATGGGATTGTTCGTGTAGTGAAATACCACCATAAGAATTAATAACTTTTTCCCCAAGTCCTTCTGAATCGTTATCCATTTCATCAATGTAAGAAGCGACGTTATAAAATGATTCGGCACGTAGAAAGAATCCGTCTTTCGGTGTGTTGAAACTTTTTGAAATTCGAATGTATTCATGTAAAGGTGAATGTGAATCATACGTGTTAAAACGGAAGTTCTTCGTTCCTCCTTCTGCATTAAAACCTAGAGAAACTGCAATTCCTTCGAGTAATGTTGATTTACCAGTTCCGTTTTCTCCAATAATGAATGTTACATTCGGATGGAAAACGAGTGATTGTAATGTTCGAATGGCCGGTAAACAGTATGGATATGCGGAAAAACTAGGGATATTTTCTTTTTGTAATGAGACACTTTTTAAAAAGGGTGTTTCGATCAATGTACAAACCTCAATTCATAAGGGATTTTGTTTCTAAAAAAGCAGCGAATACAAGTGTAAGACAGCTTGCTAATAATATCGTATATTGAAGTGCGCCAAAACCGAGACCTTCCCATCCGAAAGTCATTCTCTTCAATATAAAAATGAAAAGAAGGCTCATAAAGCCAATTAGAGCAGGCGTATATTTTATAATGTTAAAGTTCTTCCATAGAAAAAATCCTATGTATGTACTTATTAAAAGAATAGAAAGAATAAGAGAAAAGAAAAGTGTTAAAGACACATGAATCTCTCCTTATTGTCTGAATATTTCATGTGATTATAACATTTAAACTATCATATTCCAATGTGAAAATAAATATTGCATAGAGATTGTTCATGTCGTTATGATAGAATGTATTCTATTGAAAATATGAAAAGGAGCTAAAACATGCCGTTTACATTTGCACATCCAGCAGCTGTTCTCCCTTTCGCTAAGAAACATTCTAGCTATATTTCAGTGACGGCCCTTATATTAGGTAGTATGGCACCTGATTTTGAATATTTTTTACATTTTAGGCCATACGGTATTATTGGACATACATGGTCTGGGTTTTTATATTTGAATTTACCACTTGTTATTTTATTAGCATATGCATATCATCGTATTTTAAAAGGACCATGTATAACACATTTACCTAAGCCTTTTGCTAGTTACTATAAATATGTAGTAGATGAGAAGTGGGGGCTTTATACATGGAAAGACCTTTTTGTATTTTGCTATTCTGCTCTATTCGGTATGGTGACGCATGTAGTCTGGGATGCGTTTACTCATAAGACAGGCTATTTTGTTGTGAAAATGCCGTTGTTACAGCAAGAATTACATGGTATTCCAATTTACAAATATATGCAGCATGGGAGTACATGCTTTGGTCTACTATTACTAATATATGTACTATGGAAATATAGGAGAGAAACGGATAAAGATATTAGTTTAGCTTCGGAAAAAAGGAAATATTGGGCTTCATCAATCGTTGTGGCAGCCATTATATTTATCGTTCACGCGTTATTAGACCCCTATTTTCATATTTTCCAAATAGGAGGTATAATAGTAGCTGGACTGACAAGTTCGTTTTGTGGACTTCTCATTGTTTCTATAGTTTACAAAACAAGGGACTAATTAATGTATTTTAATGAATGATAGTGTTAGGAGAAATTAAATGATGAAAGCATGGAAAAGTATTTTTGTTTTATGTAGTTTTCTTCTTATGTTAAGTGGTTGCTTCCATCAAGAAGAAAAGAAAGCAGAACCTAAAAAGAAAGAATCTATTCCAGAAACAAAAGAGTATGGTGGGCGTGAGCTTAAAAAAATAGGGCAAAAGGTGAAAGAAAAAGGATGGGGGACTTTTGAATTAGAACAGATCAATTCTGTGAATCAAACATTTGAAGTGGCCCCAATGAAAATTCACGTACAAGACGTTAAAGTAATCTCATTATCACAAATGAGCAAAGATGCAAAAAATACATTAAAAGTGTATACTGCATTAACTCCTGAAGAAGTAAAGCGTAGATTGGGAGATAAAGTTAGTCAAGAAGATGCTGAATTATACGCATCGTTAAGTGGAACAGAGATTAGTGATACGATTCGTTATGTTGAAATTACATATAAGGTAGAAAATAGTGGAGATAAAAATATGCAATTTTTCTCCATGAATGATGTTACAATAAATGACAAACAACATTTTAATGTAGCGACCCAAAACTTTTTATACGATGAAGATACCCTCGTTGGTACAAAGAGTGTATCCAGGGAAGATTATAAGCCTGGTGAGACACGAGAAGGAATTATCGGTCTAATACTCGATGATGGAAAAGAAAAAGTAAAGGATATTAAGTTTACGACAGATGATTTAGCAGCAGGAGATACAAATGAAACTGTTAAAGAACCGCAAACTTTTAATATTTCACTTTCTAAATAAGATATCTTAATAATAATGTAAGAAAAAACAGTCAGCATTCAAAATTATGCTGACTGTTTTTTTAGTTCTTTAACGTATGACTCTACATTTTGAAAAGGCACTTTAATTTTAAAAGCATCTTTTTGTTCATTAAATTGTTTTTCATTATAAGGACCGAATCGTTTATTGTGTTTTACATCGATAATCCAATAATGTTCACTTTTTTTATTTGTTATTGCTGAATCAGGATTATTTGGATCTGATTTTTCCTCAATTTGTTTTGCGATAATATATTTATCATCCCAAGCAATCTCTGTAATCTTTGCAGGGATATACTGTGTTGCATATACAGCATCCTGTGTGGGGAAAAGTTCAAATGCATCTTCAGAAGTATGCATGAGTTCGTATTCATCGTTAATCGTATAGGTTAAATGATTTGTATTGCCTGCACAACCTGTTAATAAGAATGCGGCAAATAGGATTATCCATCTTTTCAATATGGGAACCTCCTTTACAATGCTGTTGTAACACATTGTACAAGAAAAGTAAGAGAAACGCTAGTTTACAATGTTTTTTAGAAGTGGTACGATGAAACGGGTAAAGAAGGATATGAAGGAGTCGACACAGAATGAAGTTAAAGATGCATCGTCCAGCGCTTGTAATGAATCGCATAGGTGCTTCCCTTATTGACATGTTTTTAATCTCGGTTACGTACGGTGCAGTAGTAGCTATTATCACCGGAAACTATAGTGCTATTTTTAATCGTTTTAATATAAGTTTAGGTGACTATAGGTATGACCTCACACTTGTTTTCATATTAATGGCAATAAATTTTATTGTGTTACCTTTTCTTTGGAACGGTTCTACACTTGGTAAAAAGGTAACAAGAACAAAAATAATCTCATTAACGAGTGAAAAACTAACGTTACAAACATTAATAATACGATTTTTTGTATTATTATTACCAGGCATATTATTACTTGGAATTCCATTAATATGCAATGTATATATGATGTTATTCCGCAAAGATAATTGTGGCTTCCATGATTTAATTGCAAAGACGAAAGTGATGAGTCTTGTATAAGCGATATGTAAATTATGTATTCTATTAAAAATAATAGTAATAAAGTGGGGGGGGGAATCAGCGTTTCTCTCCCTATTGATTATAAGCCTTACCAATCGTGTTTTTACGAGCAGCGAGACTCCCATTTAATTTAGATGGGAGTCTTATTTGAATTTTGTAAAAATAATCATTTACCTCTTATTATTTTACAAAATTCGATAAAAGGAATTGATATAATGGAATTTATATAGGGCGGATATCTCCTATATAGTACCCTCCATATTACTGAAGGATGTTTAAAGAAGCGAGTAGCTAATTCAAACATCCTATTTTTTGTTTTAATAGATTGAAAATTAAGAAAATTATATAATGAATACACATAATATTGTTATATAACAAAGGGGGAAGTTAGAATGACGGGAGGTAGCTTGATTTTTTGGGGAATTCTTATTTTTATCGGTTTAATTTTTGATCAATATAATAGTAAGAAAAAAGAAGGAGTAAAAAAGTAAACGTTTACAATTTATAGTGTTAACTTTTCCTGCTTGCAGACTAATCTAATAAAGGAGTATACTGAATGACGGTAAGACTTATAGAAGGGGTAATGAAAATGAAGCTTGCAGGAAAAGTTGCCATTGTAACTGGTGGTGGCATCGGTATTGGACGTAGTACAGCTCTTTTGTTGGCTAAGCAAGGCGCAAAAGTAATTGTGACGGACATTGATCAAGAAAGTGGACAAGCAACAGCGGATGAAATTACGAATCTAGGCGGAGAGGCACTTTTTGTCTCCTATGATATGGAAAAGCAAGGAGATTGGCAACGAGTTATCAGTTTTGCAATGGAGGCATACAGTCGTGTTGATATGCTTTTTCAAAATGCTGGTCTATATAAAATAGATTCTATTTTTTCCCGTCAACAAGAGAACGATTCCAATGTACTTTGTATTAATGATGTTTGGATAGAGATAAAACAATTAACGTCATCTTTTATGAAACAGCAAGAAGAAGTGGTGCTCAGTGACTTACCGGTTTTCGGTATTATTAGCACGAAAGGACAACCATTTCATACAATAGAAGCCCTAGTATAATAATGGAAAACCGCCCTAAGCATATATGTGGACGGTTTTTTTGTATGTTATATATTAAGAATTTACTTTTTAACGAATACGTTGTTCGGTTTGACTATCAAAGAAATGTGCTTTGTTCATATCAAATGCAAGTTTAATTTGGTCACCAGGTGAAAAAGTATGTCTTGCATCAACACGTGCTGCGAAATCTTGACTTCCAAGTTTCATATATATAATGGATTCAGCACCTAACAACTCTGCAACTTCAATTTTTGTTGTGAAAGTAGTAGATTGTGAAGCTTCTAAAAATAATAGTTCGTCATGAATATCTTCAGGGCGAATACCTAAAACGATTTCTTTATTTACATAGCCTTGTTCGCGTAATAATTTCATTTTTCCTTCAGATACTTTAATCTTTAGCGCGTTGTCTATAACGAAATCGGTTTCAGTTAATTTACCACGGAAGAAATTCATTGCTGGTGAGCTAATAAATCCACCAACGAAAATGTTTTCAGGTGTTTCATATACTTCTTTTGGAGTTCCGATTTGTTGGATCTTTCCGTCTTTCATAACAACAAGACGTGAAGCCATTGTCATTGCTTCTGTTTGATCATGTGTTACATAAATTGTCGTTGTGCCAAGGCGGTGGTGTAATTTGGAAATTTCTGAACGCATTGCAACACGTAGTTTTGCATCTAAGTTTGATAATGGTTCATCCATTAAGAAAACTTTTGCGTCTCGAACAATTGCTCGACCTAATGCAACACGTTGGCGTTGTCCACCAGATAAAGCTTTTGGTTTTCTATTTAAATATTCTTCAAGCCCTAAAATTTGAGCGGCATCTTTCACCCGACGGTCGATTTCATCTTTCGGTATTTTTCGAAGTTTTAATCCAAATGCCATATTATCATATACACTCATATGTGGATAAAGAGCGTAGTTTTGGAAGACCATTGCGATATCTCGATCTTTTGGAGGAACATCGTTCATTAGCTTACCATCAATTGAAAATTCTCCCTTTGAAATATCTTCAAGGCCAGCCACCATTCGTAGTGTTGTAGATTTTCCGCAGCCAGAAGGACCAACGAATACGATAAATTCTTTATCTTGAATGTGTAAATTAAAATCTGTTACGGCTGTTACGTTATTATCATATATTTTATAAATGTTTTCTAATTTCAGTTCTGCCATGATATTTCCCCCTAGAAATTTATGCAAACGTTTTCTTTGAATTCATTATAAACGAATAGATTCAAAAAATAAATAAAAACACTAGAAAAAAATAAAACGTTTTCATTCTTCTTATGAATATATAATAAGTTCCGTATGTTTTCTTAAAAAAAGAAAATAAACATTGTAAGCGCTATTTTAAATTTGGATAGAATCTGTTATCATTCAGTAATGAAAACGTTTGCGCCTTAAAAAAGAAAAAGAATTTATAGTATAGATGAAATGGGGTAGCATAATGGAAAAGCAATGGTGGAAAGAAAGTGTAGTATATCAAATTTATCCTCGTAGTTTTATGGATAGTAACGGTGATGGTATAGGTGATCTTCGTGGGATTCTTTCGAAGCTAGATTACTTAAAAGAATTAGGTATTGATGTAATTTGGTTATCACCAGTCTATGAATCTCCAAACGATGATAACGGTTATGATATAAGTGACTATTGTAAAATCATGCATGAGTTTGGATCAATGGGAGATTGGGATGAACTATTGCATGAGATGCATAAACGTAATATGAAACTTATGATGGACTTAGTTGTTAATCATACTTCAGATGAACATAATTGGTTTATTGAATCACGTAAATCGAAAGATAATGAATATAGAGATTACTATATATGGCGTCCTGGAAAAGACGGGAAAGAGCCGAATAATTGGGGAGCAGCTTTTAGTGGATCTGCATGGCAGTATGATGAAATGACAGATGAATATTATTTACATCTGTTTTCTAAAAAACAGCCAGATTTAAATTGGGATAATGAAAAGGTAAGACAAGATGTTTATGAAATGATGAAGTTTTGGTTAGAAAAAGGAATTGATGGATTCCGTATGGATGTTATTAATTTTATTTCTAAAGAAGAAGGCTTACCAGCTGTTGAAACTGACGAAGAAGGATATGTTTCAGGTCATAAGCATTTTATGAACGGTCCGAACATTCATAAATATTTGCATGAAATAAATGAAGAGGTATTGTCTCATTATGATATTATGACAGTTGGTGAAATGCCGGGAGTAACGACAGAAGAGGCCAAATTGTATACAGGAGAAGACCGGGACGAATTGCAAATGGTATTCCAATTTGAACATATGGATTTAGATTCTGGAGAAGGCGGGAAATGGGATGTAAAACCATGTTCACTCCTTACATTGAAACAAAATTTAACAAAATGGCAAAGAGCATTAGAACAAACGGGATGGAATAGTCTTTATTGGAATAATCATGATCAGCCGCGCGTTGTATCTCGTTTTGGTAATGATGGGATTTATCGTACTGAATCAGCGAAAATGTTAGCGACAGTACTTCATATGATGAAGGGAACACCGTATATTTATCAAGGGGAAGAAATCGGAATGACCAATGTTCGATTTGAATCAATTGATGAATATCGAGATATTGAAACACTAAATATGTATAAAGAAAAAGTTATAGAGCGTGGCGAAGATAAAGATAAAGTGATGCAATCTATTTATATAAAGGGCCGAGATAACGCTAGAACTCCGATGCAGTGGGATGATAGAGAACATGCTGGATTCACAATGGGTAAGCCTTGGATTGCGGTAAATCCTAATTACAAAGAGATTAATGTGAAACAGGCGATGCGAGACGAAGAATCAATTTTTTATTACTATAAAAAGTTAATTGAGTTACGCAAAAACAATGAAATAGTAGTGTATGGAGCATATAATTTAATACTAGAAAATAACCCGTCTATTTTTGCTTATGTAAGAACGTATGGAGAAGAAAGACTTCTTGTTATTGCAAACTTCACTGCGGATGAATGTGTATTTGAATTGCCTGAGGACATCATTTATAGCGAATCAGAGTTATTAATACACAATTACGACGTGGAAAGCGGATCGATAGATAACATTACATTACGTCCATATGAAGCAATGGTGTATAAATTAAAATAAGAAAAAGCCTTATGCCCGAGCGGCATAAGGCCTTTTCTATTACCATTTTAATATTGAGAATCCATACGGAGGGAGTGTAACTTGTAGTACACTTGCTTCCGCTGAAAATTCTTCATTTGTATATATATCGATTATTTTTTTTCCGGTAATATGAAGAGGGAGTGGAGCTGTAATTTCGTTGTTAGTAGGATTTAAAACGAAAAAGATAGTTTCACCTTCATATGTTTTTGTATAAGAAATATAATTATGTTCATCATTTGCTTCAATAAATTGAAAAGCACCATTTCCTCCAAATGCCTTATATTGTTTCCGTAATGAAATTAATGTTTGTATATGTGTAAATAATACATGGTCTTGTTCTTTTATATTCCAAATCATACATTTACGACAACCTGGGTCCATTCCGCCATCCATACCGATTTCGTCTCCGTAATAAATACAAGGAGAACCAATGAAGGAAAGGTGGAATACATAGAGTAACTTTAACTTATTTTTATCCCCGTTACATGTCGTTAAAATTCTTGGTGTGTCATGACTGTCTAATAAATGAAATGCAGCCTCGTTTACATTCATAGAGTAGGAATGTAAAGATTCTGTAATTTGTTTCATGAATTCACTTGCTTTAATGGAGTCGTTAGCAAAGTAAGAAAGTAGAGCATTTGTAACAGGGTAGCTCATGACAGCATCAAATTGATCACCTTGTAGCCATGGGAGTGCATCGTGCCAAATTTCTCCTAAAATATATACTTCAGGATTTATTGCTTTTATTTCACTTCGGAATTCTCTCCAAAAACTATGATCGACTTCATTTGCTACATCAAGGCGCCAACCATCTATATGGAATTCTCTTACCCAATAACGACCTACTTCAAGTAAGTATTCTTTTACATCTGGGTGTGCAGTATTTAATTTAGGCATATATGGTGTAAACGCGAAAGTATCGTAATTAGGAAGTGGCTCGGTTATGATCGGAAATTCATGAATGTGGAACCACTCTTTATAAGCTGACTTCTCGCCATTTTCTAGTACGTCTTGGAATTTATCGAAAAAATATCCACTATGATTAAAAACAGCGTCAAGCATTACTTTTATACCATGTTTATGACACGCCTGAACGAGTTCTTTAAAAGTTTCTTTTGTCCCAAATTGTGGATCAATTTCCATGTAGTCAATTGTGTCATATTTATGATTCGAATGAGCTTTAAAAATAGGAGTGAAATAAATGCCGGAGATTCCAAGCTTCGCAAGATAATTAAGATTTTGAAGAATCCCAGCAAAGTCACCTCCGAAAAAATTAGTCGCAGTTGGCTCTGTACTTCCCCAAGGAAGAGTATTCTTTGGATTTATTGCGCTATCCCCGTTAGCAAATCGTTCTGGGAAAATTTGATACCATACTGTGTCTTTAATCCAGGACGGGGCTTTGAAAACATCTTTTGCATGAATAAACGGAAAACAGAAAAAGTTACCAACATCGTCATTTGGGATGTTAGAAAAAAACCCGCGCTCTGTATAAATAAGAGTTTCTGCATCATTTTTTAATTCAAATCCATAACGTAAGCGTTTAAACTTTGGTTCAATCGAAATTAACCAATAATCAAATAGCTCAGTAGAACCAGTTTTTTTCATCGGTGTACTTGCTGTAATCCATTTCCCATCTTGCCATTCGTAAGGATCACCGTAGATGAGAGCGGCGGTGTGAACATCGTTTCTTTTTGTACGCATCCGGATGTGAATCGTTTTTTCGTCGTAAGCGTATGCATAATTATCTTTTGGCCTATGATAAATCGCTTCTTTAAACATATAGAAAATCCCCCTTTAATATCTCTATACATATCGTTCCCTTAAACGTAATAATAAAGAATGTGTTGCAAACGATTGCTTTTCTCATAACTTTAATATTGCTTATAAGAGTAGTATTCATTTCATATAAAGTCAATGTATAAAGAGTAGAAGAAGATTATTTTGAAAATTAATATTTGCAAAATGAATAAAAGGATGTATAATGATAGACAAATAGCGCAAACGTTTTCATAGATTATGATATTGTTTGCGCTTCTATTAAACTATCTAATGCAAACGTTTTCAATTAAAAGGTACATAGACAATTTAGGGAGGTTTTTGGGATGAAGAAAGCATTATCACTATTAACGATTTCAGCATTGTCAATCGGTATGTTATCTGCATGTGGACCGAAAGATTCAGGGAAAAAAGAAGCAAGTAAAGAGAAGAAAGATTATGATCTTCTCGTTTGGGAAGATGAGAAAAAAGGTGTTGGTCTAGAGCCGGCAGTGGAAAGTTTTGAAAAGAAATATAATGTGAAAGTAAAAGTTGTAGAGGTTCAGATGACGAAACAAATAGAAAAACTTCGTCTCGATGGTCCAGCTGGTACAGGACCAGATGTTGTAACATTACCGCATGATCATATTGGTAATGCGGTAACAGAAGGGCTACTTTCAGAGGTGAAAGTGGATGATACGGTAAAAAATAAATTTACAGATCTATCAATAAAGGCACAAACATACGACGGAAAACTATACGGTTTACCAAAAGCAATTGAAACACCAATTTTTATTTACAATAAAAAATTCATGCAAAAAGCACCAGAAACGATGGACGAGCTGTTTAACTTCTCAAAAGACTTTACGAAGGATGGCAAGTACGGATTTTTAGCATTAGGAGATAACTTCTATTTTGCTAACGCGTTTATGGCGGGTATGGGCGGTTATGTATTTGGTGAAAAAGATGGAAAACTGACTCCAACAGATATTGGATTAAATAATAGTGGTGCAGTACAAGGTGCTGAATATATTCAAAAATGGTATAAAGAAAAATTATTACCAAAAGGAATTATTGGTGAATCTGGCGGTTCAGCTGCAGATGGATTATTTAATGAAGGAAAAGCAGCATCTATTATGAACGGACCATGGGCATTCCAAGCGATGGAAAAGGCTGGAATTGATTATGGTGTTGCTCCAATGCCGAAATTACCAAATGGTCAACCGATGAAAACATTTGTTGGGGTAAAAGGATGGCATGTAACAAGCTTCTCTAAACAAAATGATTTAGCTACAAAATTCACTGAGTGGGTAACAAATGAAGAAAATGCAAAAATTCGATTTGAGAAAACAAAAGAAATTCCTCCAGTTAAATCAGTAATGGAAGATCCAGTTATTAAAGATAATGAGGCTGCAAAAGCAGTTGCGACTCAATCAGAAAATGGAATTCCAATGCCAAATATTCCAGAAATGCAAGAAGTTTGGAAACCAGCTGGAGATGCGCTTCAATTAGTTGTATCAAATAAACAAGAGCCAAAAGCAGCACTTGATGATGCAGTGAAACAAATTAAAGGTAATATTGAGGCAAATCATAGTAAGAAAAAATAAGGTGAAATTCGTGCCTCTAAATATGAGAGGCACGAATTCTCTCCCTTCCAAGTAGGAAGAAAAAAGGGGGAAGGAACATGCAAACATCTATAGAACCAACGAAAGATGTGAACGGTTCAAAGCATAGGAAATTAGCAACCATGTTATCAATCATTCCAGGCATTGGTCAACTATATAATAAACAATATGTTAAAGGTCTTATTTTTCTAGTATTAACAGGTTCATTTATTGTAGCATTTGCTGATTTATTAAATATAGGATTATGGGGAATTGTAACACTAGGTACAGAAGTTCCACGCGACCATTCTGTCTTTCTATTAGTAGAAGGGATTTTGGCACTTATCGTCATAGTGTTCGGACTAGGAATATATGCATTTAATTTATATGATGCATATCAAAATGGGAAGAAACGTGATATAGGAACACCATTAAACTCAGTAAAAGAGCAATATCGTAACTTATTAGATCAAGGTTTTCCATATTTAATGGTTTCACCAGGGTTTCTATTACTTATCTTTGTTGTTGTATTTCCAATCATTTTCGTAATTTTAATTGGATTTACGAACTACGATTTGTATCATTCGCCACCAGCTAAATTGGTTGATTGGGTGGGCTTTAAAAACTTTATTGATATTTTCACATTACCAATGTGGAGAGATACATTTTTAAGTGTGTTCTCTTGGACTGTCATTTGGACGTTCGTTGCAACGACATTACAAGTAGCACTTGGAATTTTTTTAGCGATTATCGTAAATCAGCCTGGTATTAAAGGGAAGGCGATTATTCGTACAATCTTTATTTTGCCGTGGGCTGTTCCAGCATTCGTGTCTATTCTTGTATTTGCTGGTATGTTTAATGAGACATTTGGAGCAATTAACAATCAAGTATTAGATTTATTCGGAATTGAAAAGGTTGCTTGGATGACTGATCCATTTTGGTCGAAAATCGCTTTAATTATGATTCAAACGTGGCTTGGATTCCCGTTTATCTTTGCAATGACAACAGGTATATTGCAATCGATTCCAGGAGAATTATATGAAGCAGCTACAGTAGATGGTGCAACAGCTTGGCAACAGTTCCGCAAAATTACATTGCCACTCGTTCTATATGCAACAGCTCCAATCTTAATTACACAATATACGTTTAACTTTAATAATTTTAGTATTATTTATCTATTTAATAGCGGGGGACCTGCTGTGTCTGGACAAAATGCAGGTGGAACGGATATTTTAATTTCATGGATTTATAAGTTAACGATGACTTCGGCGCAGTACGGAAAAGCAGCAGCTCTTACAATGATTTTATCGTTAATCGTTATTACAGTTGCGTTATGGCAATTTAAGAGAACAAAATCATTCCAAGAAGAGGATATGATGTAAATGAATATTAAACGACAAAAGATGTTACGTCTTTCATTAAGTTATTTCGTTATCTTCATAATGTGTGTCATTATTTTCTATCCATTACTATGGATTATTGGCTCATCGTTTAATCCAGGAGATAGTTTGTCTGGCTCTAGCATTATTCCTAAAAATGCAACGTTAGATCATTATCGTCAGCTACTTGATCTTGATTCAAGTAATTACTTACTTTGGTATAAAAATACTTTAAAAATTAGTGTAATGACGATGATCTTTTCGGTGTTAGCAATTAGCTTTACTGCTTATGCGTTTTCGAGATATCGTTTTGTTGGAAGAAAGAATGGTTTATTAACATTTTTAATTCTCCAAATGATCCCGAACTTTGCAGCGTTAATCGCGCTATATATATTAGCTCAGTTAACAGGATTAATTGATACACATCTTGCATTAATTTTAATTTATGTGGGCGGAGCAATTCCGATGAATACATGGCTTATGAAAGGGTATTTTGATACGATTCCGAAAGAGTTGGACGAATCAGCTCGAATGGATGGAGCAGGGCATTTCCGTATTTTCTGGCAAATTATTATGCCACTTGCAAAACCAATCGTAGCGGTTGTAGCGTTATTCACTTTCATCGGTCCATTTACAGATTTTATTTTAGCGAGTGTTATTTTGCGCACACCGGAAAATTATACTTTAGCAGTTGGGTTATATGAAATGGTAGCGAAAAAATTTGGTAATGAATTTACAACATTTGCAGCGGGTTCTGTATTAATTGCAATACCAATTTCGATTTTATTCCTATCATTACAAAAATACTTTATTTCTGGTTTAACAGCTGGAGGTACGAAAGGATGAAAATGGGACATTACGTCCCATTTCTCTTTTCATCTCCCTATAAAAAATTTGTAGGGAGATGAAAAGAGATTTGACATCACATGTGAAAAGATGTGAAATAAATAGTATATTATAGTATAGGAAAATAAAGCTATATCCCTTACAATACATGGAGAGGGAGAAGATAATAATTTTTGCAAGATAGAACGAAGTGATGAAAGTTTGCGATTTCTCCTATTACTTGCAACGATTGCAAGATAACAATATATGAAATATGGCAGAAAAGTGAGAGGAGGGGATTTTTATGACAGTTACAATTAAAGATGTGGCGAAGAAAGCAAATGTTGCACCATCGACGGTTTCACGTGTAATTGCTGATAATCCAAGTATAAGTGAAAAAACAAAGCGCCGTGTTCGAAAAGTAATGAGTGAACTAGGCTATCACCCAAATTTAAATGCAAGAAACCTTGCGAACCAAACAACGAAAACGCTTGGACTCGTTATGCCGAGTTCTGCAAGTAAAGCTTTTCAAAATCCATTTTTCCCAGAAGTTATAAGAGGAATTAGCTCATTCGCACACATGGAAGGGTATGCGCTCTATATGTCGACAGGTGAAACGGAAGACGAAATTTTTAATGGTGTTGTAAAGATGGTGCAAGGGCGTCAAATTGGTGGAATTATTCTTTTATATTCAAGAGAAAATGACCGAATCATTCAGTATTTACATAATCAAAATTTCCCGTTTGTTTTAATCGGAAAACCATATGATCGAAAAGATGAAATTACATATGTAGATAATGACAATTATACGGCTGCAAGAGAAGTAGCGGAATATTTGATTTCATTAGGGCATAAACAAATCGCGTTCATTGGCGGTGGCTCAGATTTACTTGTAACGAGAGATCGTTTGGCAGGTATGAGTGATGCTTTGAAACTAGCAGACATTTTATTACCGAAAGAGTATATTTTACATTTTGATTTCTCAAGAGAAGGTGGACAACAGGCTGTAGAGGAGTTAATGGGACTTGAACAACCACCGACAGCAATTATGGCGACTGATGATTTAATTGGACTTGGCGTACTAAGCGCACTTTCTAAAAAAGGGTTCGTTGTACCAAAGGATGTTTCTATTGTAAGCTTTAACAATGCCTTATTATCAGAAATAGCTAGTCCACCACTTTCGACAGTTGATGTGAATATTTATCAATTAGGGTATGAAGCAGCAAAAGCTTTAGTCGATAAGGTGGAGCATTCGGAGTCTACTGCAAAATGTATCATTATTCCGCATAAGTTATTGAAACGTCAAACTTGTGATCATTATGCATAAAAAAGCTAAGAGTTTAACTCTTAGCTTTTTGCTTTAGAAAGGCTTCTAAACGGTCACAGCCTTCTTTTAAAGTTTCGATACTATAAGCGTAGGAAAGGCGAAGGTAGCCTTCACCGTATTCAGAAAATGCCGTTCCAGGAACGACGGCCAGCCCGGCTTCTTTTACAAGATCAAGTGCAAAATCAAATGATGAAGATGTTAAGTTTCCGACATATGGGAATAAGTAAAACGCCCCCGTTGGCTTCTCGACTGTTAAGCCCATTTGAATGAGTCTATTATATACATAATCAAGGCGCTTTTTATATTGGTGGCGCATCACCTTCGGTGCATCTTTAGCAGCTGTTAAAGCCTCGATTGCAGCATATTGGGCAATTGAAGTAGCACATGTAACATTGTATTGGTGAACTTTTAAAATATGTTTTGCTAAATAGCTTGGGGCAAATAAAAGTCCGATACGCCAGCCAGTCATAGAGTGTGATTTTGATAAGCCGTTAATGACAATAGTCTTCTCTCGCATTTCTGGGAAATGAGCAATAGACATGTGCTTTTCTTCATATACAAGTTCACTATAAATT
Organism: Bacillus sp. H1a; assembly: GCF_000633475.1. Taxonomy (NCBI): domain Bacteria; kingdom Bacillati; phylum Bacillota; class Bacilli; order Caryophanales; family Bacillaceae; genus Bacillus; species Bacillus sp. H1a. Next base: position 35,026 of record NZ_AYMH01000052.1, read on the forward strand.
TCATCAGAAAGAACGAATATATTTTTATCTTTTAAGACAGATACAATATCTTTTAATTCTTCTTTTGATAGGGTAACACCAGTTGGATTAGAAGGATACGGTAAAACAACGCATCTTGTTCGTTCAGTAATTGCATTTTGCAATGCTTCAGCTGTTAAACGAAATCCAGTTTCACGAACATCTATAAAAATAGGCGTTGCACCGCATAGTCGAATAATAGGCTCGTAACCTGGATAAATAGGAGCAGGTAAAATCACTTCCGTTCCTGGTTCCAAAATTGTACGGAATGCAACATCAATCGCTTCGCTAGCACCGATTGTAACAATGGTTTCGTTTTCAGGTGAATAGTGTAAATCGTAATTATCTTTTACAAAGTTACAAGCCGCCTCGCGTAATTTTAGTAAACCAGCGTTATGTGTATAGCTTGTATAATTTTCTGTAATGGCCCGTTTAGCAGCTTCTTTTACTAGAGAAGGTGTAGGGAAATCGGGTTGCCCAATTGTTAAAGAGATAAGATTATCATAGTTTTGAATCATGTTAGAGAACTGGCGGATTCCAGAAATTTGGATGTCCTTCACTCTAGGGTTAATGAATTGTTCCATTGTATCTCCCTTTCTTCCGTTTGAAAATTAAGTTCATTTTATCATATTTTTCATTATTACGCTTTGTATATAAACTTTATCCTGCTATTTGTGAACGGTAAGGATCTCCTATATTAAAATTCAATGGAAGTAAGAGATAAGAACAGATTAGGTGTGAGGTAATTAAGATTTTCCTTCAATCTAGGTATAAATGTTGTGCTGTACGTATTGCACAAAAAAAGCCGCTGAAAGCGACTTTTTAATAACCGTATTCCCAATCTATTTCATCTTCGTTCCAAAGTACTGAAGATACTTTGCCAAGATGGACAACAGATTCATTTACAGCACATGTACAGTTTTCTTCCCCCGTTTTATGTTGCAATTCTTCGTATACTGATTTTTCAACGTTTTCTAGCACAACCAAATTTTCTTCTTTTAAAACAAGCGTAGTACCCGCCATATTTATCTTCCTCCTACTAAAGTAATGATCACTTATTTGTAAACATAGATAGTATGGATTATATGCTGTATTTTGCGATAGTTGTCCGTCCAGTGAAGTGTTTTTTATTTTCTTTGTAATCCGTATTCATTGTATACTGCACGAAGGAAATTTGGTACAGGGTTTACAATCATTTCGGAAATCTGTAACATTTATTATTAGTTGTTAACAAATAATTAACAAATATGTTAAGAAAAATCAAAATTTTAAAACAAATAGACTTATAAATGATATAATCATATCAAAATACATATAGGGGATGAGAGGCTATGGAGCTTATCCGTGATTTAATGATCCAAATTGCCATCATTATTTTGCCACTATTTTTATATGAAGCGATTCGTTTAAGTCGTTATCAAGAAATGCTTCCGAAGCCTAATCGCTACTTTATTATGTTTTTATCTAGCGTTACACTCGTTCTCTCCATGACATATTCTATTTGCTTTGGTACCGTTTGCGGATACAATTTTCATCCAATCCCGATTGTTAGTGGTTTTTTATATGGTGGGATTGTTGGGCTCATCCCTGCCATTATTTTTGTTACATATGAATGGTTTTTAAAGGGAATCAGTTGGTTTCCTATCGTAGAAGTAATAGTTCTTTCGATAATTCCATTGTTCTTGTCAAAGAAATGGTCTCTTTTTTCAAGAGATAAGAAGCTAATATTAGCTTTTATGATTTCATCAGTTTATGTTCTTGTTTCATTAGTATTTAGCATGTTTAATGTCCTTTTGGACACAGGCTTTACACCGTATATATCTCATCTATATAGTAGGTATATATTTGCTTCACTTATTATGGTTATGACAATGGTATTTCAAGTATATTTGACTGAGTATTTAAATGAGAATGCATTATTGCGTACAGAGATGCAAAAATCAGAAAAACTTAATATTGTAAGTGAGCTAGCTGCAAGTGTAGCGCATGAAGTTCGAAATCCCCTCACTGTTGTACGGGGATTTATCCAATTACTAGAGAGTACGGAAGACGTGAAAAATAAAGAGTATATGCGTCTCGTATTAGCTGAACTAGATCGTGCTGAACAAATTATTTCAGATTATTTGAATTTAGCAAGGCCCCAAATTGAAAAGAAAGAGCATATTTGTTTATCAGCGCAATTGATTGAAATGACAACTCTTATGTCATCATTTGCAGCGATGCAAGGTGTATATTTGCAAGTTGAGATTTCTGAGAGTCTTTACACAATCGGTGATAAGACGAAGTTGAAGCAAGCTATTATGAATGTTGTTAAAAACGGTATTGAAGCAATTCAAGGAAACAAAGGGTATTTAAAAGTAACAGCTGTTCAAAAAGATGAAATGATCGTAATAAGAGTTAAAGATAGTGGTGTTGGAATGACAAAAGAACAGTTAGCAAGGCTTGGACAACCTTATTATTCTTTGAAAGAAAAAGGAACAGGATTAGGGCTTATGGTAACATTTAGTATTTTACAAGCACATAATGGTACACTGGAATATAAAAGTGAAAGTGGAAAAGGAACTGAAGCGATTATTATATTGCCAGCTGTAAGAAATAAGGAATAAAAGTTACCGGTAGAAGGTAACTTTTTATTTTATATTACATTAGAAAAATATATATGATTTTACTCATTTGTTTTTTCTTGTTTTGTTCGAACAAATAAACTTCTAAATGATTGAAAGAAGCTTTGCTCTTTTGAGGCGGCGACTAATCTTTTTGTTTCTTGAATTTCGCGAATAACTTGCATAAGCTGTGCATCACGGCTACTGTCTTTATTGTAAATTTGGTTGACAAGTTTATTCATTTTCTCTTCTTGTTTGGATTCTCGCTTATACATATGATTCATTAATAAGTCCATCTTTTCTTTTTGGAGTGCATCTGTTTGAGCAGCGTGATCAACTAGCTCTTGTAGCATTTTTTCTTGTGAACCTTCTTTGACATAAACTTGTTGCATCAGTTCATCTAACTTCTCATCTTTTAAACGATTTTGTGTAATAAGGGTAGAATTTTGATGAATAATTGCCTCATTTAATTGAGCGAGCATCTCAAGCTTTAACATGAATTCTTCAAAGTTACGCCCGTCATCTTTTGTTTGTACTTCTTGTTTGTTTTGTGCAATTGGTATTGGGGGATTATCTTTTTCCTTTAAAATAATTGGAATTGTTTCTGAAATATCTTCTTGTAATGTCGCTGCTCTTTCGTGTATGGATTTTAATAGTTTTAAATCATCCATTCTATAAATACGCGCATCAGCAGCTTTTGAAATGATATAACCATGTTCCTCTAAAAGTTGACTATATTTTCGAACTGTATGTTTTGGGATGCCTGTTTTATTCGTGACATCTTTCGTTTTATAGATTGCGTCCATGAAATTTCCTCCCCAAAAAGTATCGTATATACCAATTCAATCTTTTATGATAACTTCCTTTGAAAAAGAATGTCGGAAGGTTATTAGTTTTCTACAGGATTAGTGAAAAGGTGAGGGAAAATGAATGTTTTTGGCGGAATGGAGAGGAAGAGCTAAAATAATGTCTGAAAACATATATAGAAGAAGTTTGTTATAATAACTGAGGAAAAGAAATTGGTAGGAACATGGAGGTACACATGAAGCAATTAAAAGGTATTATCATTTCAATTATTGCAATTCTTTCTCTGCTGGTAGCGGTCTATGAAGTACTTATTCCAGAGGAGACAAGTAATAAAAAAACAACAACTACGTATGATCAAGTTTTAGAGTTCCCGAAAGAACGTTATCCAGAGACGGGAAAACATATAACGGATGCTATAAAAGAAGGGCATTCAGAAATCTGTACAATTGATCGTAATGGTGCAGCGGATAGAAGGAAATTATCGTTAGCACCATATCCGTCGAAGAAAGGTTATGATCGCGATGAATGGCCAATGGCGATGTGTAAGGAAGGCGGAAAAGGAGCTCATATTGAATATATAAGTCCAGCAGATAATCGTGGTGCAGGTTCTTGGGTAGGGAATAAGCTAGATAAATATCCAGATGGTACGCGTGTGAAATTTGAAGTGAAGTAGTAACCGGCGTACATTTCATAGTGGAGGAGAAGGATAGTTATGGAATTAACAATTTCATATTCGCAATTAATGGTGATGAACTCTGATAATCAGCAGCCTTATGTAGATTGGACTCCTGAAGATTTTGAAAGAGGTTATGCTGAGGTGGATGGAGCGATTATTTTTGAAGCAATCTCTGACTATACTTGTGAAGTAGAAGTGACTTGTGGAAAGCATATTGAGAAGGAAGAAGTGGTTCGAACGATATCAGTTCCTTTCACTGTGAAGAATGAAGGAGTTTTTATAACGAGTATTCTTTCTAATAAATTGCATATTCCTATTCCGAATGGGGAATATATGATAGTCTTGCAGGCGACTCCTCTTGAAAAGCCAACAGACGATGAATTGTATAAAGTACGATACGACTTCTGTTTTGAGAGTGTAGAATAAAAAAGCGTGTTATCCT
>NZ_AYMH01000053.1:0-18239 GCF_000633475.1 Bacillus sp. H1a
ATTTACATAATTATCGTTATCGGAGGTGAAATACTTTAGATTATAAACTATGTTATATGGGTTAAGGGTGTTGTTAATTCTCATTTCTAATTATTTCATTTAAGTATATTATACAACCTGATACACAGGATCTGAGTAGAACTCTGAATTATTATACTAGGTAGTAAGATTTATTCCTTCTGGTTTACTACCTGGTATAATATCCTAACTTTCATTCGGAACAAGGGATAATAAGCTTTAAAGGTAATCTTATGTTGTAAGGGTTATATGCGTATACGGTTAATGTAACTGGGCATGCCGCTGGAATCTCTATACCAGGTTGTAACCAATGTCCATTTCCATCCACTTGAAACAAAGAACTTGATGGGTAGGAAAATGAATTATTATCTTTGTCAGTAAACGTCATTTTTTCTATCGTACTATTTGGCAAAAACCCCGATCCTTCAAGATTAAAAACCTTACTAGGTGTATAGGTTGCCGTAATTATAGGGGGTTCAAGTATTGGTTGGATTTGGTTGAGGAAATTGAGAACATCAACACTATTTACAGTTAACTTTCCGGTTATCCTAACATCCCCTTCAAACGCCCCAGCTATCACTCCCTTCCCAAAAACACCAGGCTGGTTCTGGCTCTGGCTTTCTCCCCATACTCCTATAAAATTTTGGCTGGTACCGACGACACCAGCTTGATTTGTACTATCACCATGAACCCCCTGCCAATTTTGATTTCTTCCGAAAACGCCAGGCTGGTCCTGGCTCTGGCTTTCTCCCCATACTCCTATAAAATTTTGGCTGGTACCGACAACACCAGCTTGCTCCTTACTATTACCATGAACTCCCTGCCAATTTTGACTTCTTCCGAAAACGCCAGGCTGGTCCTGGCTCTGGCTTTCTCCCCATACTCCTATAAAATTTTGGCTGGTACCGACGACACCAGCTTGCTCCTTACTTTCACCGTAGACAGCTTGTCCAGTGTCGCTGAATCCAGCCACACCTCGTCCACCAGCAGTGTTTGTACCGCTTACGGCAGGAACATTTGAATTATTAGAGTCACCAACTAAATTAGCCATTTGATTTCCTCCTTAAGTTATATTTTTAAATAACTAAAATTCAACCACATATTACTAATTTATTGCACAAGTTGTATATAAAGTACTAAAATTTAATGAATACTCTATTCATATTCGGTTAACATAACGTAACATTATCGGTAGCAAATATTTTGATAGAGTCCTCTACGATTTTTTTTATTTTGTTCGTGGTAATTTAACCATAGACGAAACACTCTAAACCCCTTGATATATCTAGTTTTTTTACACTTTTTAAAGTCTCTTTCTTCTCACTCTATATATAAGGGCTTTTCTCCTTGCATTCCGAAATTCGGCAGGGGTAGGACTTTCGCCAAGCCGACAGAGCTACCGTTCATAAATATTTCTTTAATCTAATTTTAGTTACGCTATTTCGTGGGGTTTATCCCCCACACGACTAGCCAACCTCTTCCCTAAAACAAGGGGGAAAGGAACAAGTTTACATAAATACGCTTATCGGCAATCAAAAAAATGACCTTCCAAGGGTCATTTTTTGATTCTTATGTAACTAACGCATGCCTAGTTCCTCTAGTTCTTCTAGTTATATATACATTTTTAAAAAAATAGTAATTTATAACAATCAATTGGACAACTTTTTTCATAAAAATAAAATTGTAAAGACAAGTTTTAATTTGAAACTTTACAATAAAAGCTTTTATTAAAGAAAGGTTGTGTTTTCTCTTGACACAAATTATCGGTGATTTAACGTGTCCCACTATTAATAGAGCCCAATTACAATTCACTAACTGTTTAGTTTTTGAAAGCTGTGCTCAGAAAATTGGAGAAGCGAGCATTCCTGAAGCGAATCTCACTGCAACAGCTCTTAGTACCGAAATTGGTGCTCTAATTATTGCTGCTGCTGCTGCTCTTACTCCAGCTCTTATAATACCCGCAGCCTTATTGCCTGGTTTGATTTTACAAGTTGCAACTGCTTTATCCAATTCAGACAACGTGGCATTTGATGCATGCGTTTCCTCGACTCCGCGACTAGAAGGTCATTTACTTCGGGACAAGATTATTAATTGTGGAGATGTTACTGCTTCTGTTACTGCTAGAACTACTGGCGCTCTTACGGTCACGCTTTCGGTGACTATTGCTGGAGTAACTACATCATTCTTGGTGACCATTCCAGCTGGCACCATGGGTTGTACCCTTATCGCACTGACGATCCAAGAAGAAGAAGAAGCTTGTGGAGTTCTTCCAACTGATTGTATCTTCGAACAAGTGATTGATACAGAAGGTTCAACTACTTGTGTTGTCAATGGAACTTCAGTTGTGGGTGGTCTTGTAGTTATCACAAAACTGGTGATAGTCAAAGCGGCTTTTAAAGTGTTGAAGAAAGTAGTTCGAGCTGTACAAAGTCCATTACCGACATGTCCTCCGAACGGACCATGCGCACCATGTAGTTAATAATAATGGTAAAAACTAGGGGGATAGCTAAATTTTGCTAATCCCCCTAGTTTTTGTATTAGTCTTTCTTAGGTTATTCGTTGAAAAGAAGCTCTATTAGAACAGGAGAGAAGAATAGTGGACAACAATAGTTTTCATTTGGATAAAGAAGTAATTAAGCTTCTTAAAATTGATAATATTACATTAAACATGATGTGCCAAGAACTTGAACAACGAGGCCACACTTTTACAAAAACTGAGCAAAATCAGTGTAGGTTTCGAGATAATGATATTCTCCTATTTCGTCATTTCCTAACCCTTGGCAAAACTGGAATGTCATTTGAGGCCGCGGCGAACAAAGTATTATTAATAGATGAAACCTCTCATAGTAATGCTACTACTAAAAAACAGGATCAGAACAACGAAAATTCCTTTAATTCGGTAGATATACAAGTTCTTCTAAAACTAAGAGATATGAATCAAGAGTTACTCCAACAAATAAATGAACAGCAAAAACACTATGAATCCTTGCTACAAAAGCAACAATCCTATATAGAGAACGCTTTACTTGAAATAAAGAAAAAAAATATGAGTATAGGAACAGATACTCTAGAGAAAGAAAAAATAACCCGTAAACGTTTTCTTTCTTGGTTATTTGGAGAATAAAAAAATTTCTAATTAATATTTATTTACACTCACCCTGTCTAGCGTCCACTTGTTGATATCGCCTATTCATGCTACTGCATGAAAAACCTCAAGACCTTGTCTTTTTTTAAAAAGGCAACCTTCCATCGGGGCAACCCGAAGGGAAGACCGATGTCTTCCCACCCTACATAAAAAGACCATCCTAGGGTGGTCTTTTTTAATTTTAGGTGATTTTCAGGTGTGATGAATTCCTTTCACTCTTTATTTTTATGACATTAGGAGTTGGATAGGAAAAATCTACTCAGTGGATTTGAGCGAAGTCCAAGGTTTTTGTTCTTGTATGGCTTGTTCGTTATCGGCGAAGCCGGAGTGTCCCGTAGGGCATATTCTATTGTTGTTGGGATAGGAATGGATAATGTATTGTTGTCGTTAAGCCGAGAGACTTAAAAATAAGGAAAGATATAAGAAAATTAGCGAAGCATAGGGAAGAACATTTATTTGATTATTAATTAAGGAATAGGAAAATATCAAAAGTTTCGGTTGTGATGATAAGATAAAGGAGTTATAACTGTTATATCGAAATTTAAATGTTAAAAAAGGAGGTTATGACTATTATGACTCCTATAATTTATGAGAATGTATCTCAGGTTGCGAAAAGATTGAAAATATCACCTTCTACGGTTAAAAAGTATTATTTGTTAATTGAGAGTTATAACTGTTATGCTTTTAAACGTGATGAGCGAGAACGAGTTATCTTTGGTGATTATGATTTGAAATTGTTACAAAGATTAGTAGAGTTGAAAAGTATGCCGCAAGTTACATTAGAAGATGCTTGTAAACTCCTTTTAGAGGAAGAAGGATTGAAGGCTAAAGATACAGATATGACTGTTATAACTCCTGAATCGGATGATTTAAAAGAGTTATTACAAGAATTAAAAAGTACAGTTGATATACAACAAAGACAATTACAAATGCAAAGTGAACAAATAACTCAGTTAACAAGCTTATTGGAATCGCAGCAAAAATTATTAATGGATTCAAATGTTATAGAAAATAAACAGATTATAGATCGAGATAAAGCCGTTATAACTGTTATGCGAGAACTTCAAGAAGTAAAACAAATGATTGCGGCAAATAATGAAAAGAAATGGTATCAATTTTGGAAGTAATTTACTGACTCCTATGCGTTTATGCCGTGAAAGTTATTTGATAACCATGAGGGTGTAGAGGCGCGTATCCAAGGGAACGTGGAATAAAAAGCCAGCATTCACGCTCCAAATTAAGGGTCAGATACACAATTTTAATAAACAGGAACCAAACGGTTCTTTTTGAATACTATGTAATCAGGAAGAACAGTTTTGGAAACAAAACGCCCCTTCCATCGAGGCAACTCGAAGGGAAGACCGATGTCTTCCCATCCTACATAAGAAGACCACCTTAGGGTGGTTTTTTCATTTTCCTGACGTTACCCCTATTTTAGTAAATTATATTATATCTTTAGGGAAGCCACTAATTTCAATATAGGGATCTATGTTTAACATAGGAGGGATTGGACAAATCAGGTATCTAAAGAATACGTTATAGCAAGACAACAAGGAGTTTAGTGACACGGTAAAGTGAAAGTTGCACATTTTTGATCGTATTTAAAAAAAAGACAGTAAAGAAACTGTCTTTTTTTGCTATCTTTTAAAAATAGCTGTTGAGAAGGTAATTTGGGGTTTTGGGGTAGTGTAAGATGATTATCATCTTATTTGTAGTTTATGTAAGTGATAATAAATGGCTTGTACAATCGTGGAATTTAGTAATTTTTATTTTAATAAGTTGGTTAATTAGATATTTGATAGAGGGAGAAAGTCTAATCAAATGATTTTTTATTTTCATAGAATACAGTATAAGTAATTTTTTAGGAATAGGGGGTATGTTAAATGTCTTTTAATCGCAGATGTGAATGCGATGAATGTAATAGAAATCGAAGATGTGAATGTGATGAGTGTAATAGAAATCGAAGATGTGAATGTGATGAATGTAATAGAAATCGAAGAAGAAGAAGAAGAGAGCTTGAGGAGGTGAGAAAAGTGGGGAATTTTGAAGGGCGTAGAAGATTAAATGGTTTACGAGAAGGTGACAGAATTAATGTTTTTTCCGGTGGAGATCAGATCGATGGAACAGGAGTTTTTATTCGTATAGAGGATGGATTTCTTATTTGGGTTGATGCTGCTGCGAACATTAATGTGACTAGCCTAGATGTTATTAGTGTTCGAAGAGTAGTTTAATATTAATAAATAATATTAAAAGATAAGGGAGAGGGCCCTTATCTTATTTTGTTTTTTTATGAAAGGTAGTAAATAGAAAGGTATAATGTATCATATGTATAGATTTTTAATTAGGTTTGTACATTCTTAATAAATCTGTTTTTGTTTTATGTAGAAGGTGCCAAGAAATACTTTGTAGTTTTATTTCTTGGCATGGGTATTTATTTGGGTCTTTTGGATGCCGACCTTACAATAGTATATGTCCGCTATATGAAATGGTTTGTTATTTATTTTCAGTTGGGTAACATTTAGAAAAGAAAAGCACCTATTTTTTAATAGGTGCTTTTCTTGCAAATTGGCTTATAAACTAAAGGTTTTTCTTTTAATTAATTTTTAAAAATCATCTTTATGATCATGCTCGCATTCATGTCTATGTTCATGTTTATGCTCATCACATTCTCTACAATGTCTACGACGTTTGCAACAGAAACGATCACAATCAGGTGAATTTATAGAGACTACGTTAATTTTTCTAATCGCAATACGTGCTAATCCTGGGAAACAATCAAAGTCAGATAGAATAATTACGTCGTTTCCTTGGAAACCTTGAAATGTTGCACTTGTAGGTCGTTGAGAATCAAATTGAATAACAATGCAAGTTCCGGGAGTTAATGTTCTTAAAAATTGTCGTAACTCGGGATTATTATCTTCTTTTCGATGATCTTCTTTTCGATGATCTTCTCTTCGATGATCTTCTCTTCGACGATCTTCTCTTCGACGATCTTCTCTTCGACGATCAAATCTATCGAAATCACAACCTCCACAAAAACCAAAACCCATAATAATTACCCCCTTTCGTTCGTTAGTACATCTTATGCTCGTCTAGAGAGGATGGTGTAAGTATATAAGTCTAGTTAAGTGTGGATTTTTTATTTAAGGGGTACCACCAACATTTTAACGAAAATATAGGCTAAGCAAATTTTAATTCAAATTGTGTTAATGAGTTTTGAGAATCCCTTAGAGTATAAAAACGTTAAAATGTGTCTACTATCTATCCCTACTAGGATCGTTTATTAGGGTGGGGCACTGTTAGAATATGACTTACTTCTGAATTTGGTTTTATCAATCATATATGGTATATGAAATTTTAAATGGGACAAAAAGAAAAGACACTCAAATGAGCGCCTACTTTTTTAGTATCCGAATCCGCCACCGCCGCCCCAACAACTACATCCAATAATGATTAACAGGATGAACAGAACGATTATTAAAGCAAATCCGCCACCAAAGCCACCACAAGAACCACCAAAACTCATATTTTTTCCCCCTTCAATTAGGAGATAGAACAATAGATAAGTTATTGTTTTAATCGATTCTCATTATTTTATGTTTTTATGAACAGAATGAGCAGGTCTTTTTGAAAATAAAAATAAGACATCCTAAGGTGTTTTTCTCCAAATTGAACCACTTTAATTTTAATAATATGTATTGGACTCCCATCCAAATAATATTTTACCACGTTAAGTTGTATTGTTCATTGAGGGATACTAACGTTATTTCGCGGATTTTATACGTTAGGACAAATATTGTAAATTAATGTAACTAAAGACATTTAAATATTTTTGGTAATTCAACTTAGATCAGCAATTGTACCTGCCGAACTGCCTAGATCTATCGTTCAATAATTTCACTTATGTTATATAAAATTATGTTAAATTCTTGGGGGCTAGCGCATAGCGGTTAAGACGGAGAAAAAATTACAGCTAAAAATAAAGTTTTGGTTATCACAACGAAAACTAAGATTCATAACATGATATAACTGTAATTTTTAAAATCTATTATGTATTATGGGGGGGTATATATGGAAAAGTCTCCAATTATTTTGCACGATGAGCCTTTTATAGCTTGTTATGAAAAGGTTGTTACAGCTATAGAATGTCGGCAATTAATTGATTTGGCTCAAAATCAACTTCAACCATCAACAATTATTGGGGAGTCGGAGATAGAAATTTCAAGAGTACGTACATCAGAAAATACTTGGTTACGACATGACTCACATATACTTATTAATGAGATATCAAATCGCATTGCTTCTACAATTAAACAACAGCTTAATTATGCCGAATCATTACAAGTTGCAAGGTATTTGGTTGATGGAAAATTTGGTGCTCATTTTGACAGTTTTGATCTTGAAACTAAAGCAGGACAAATGTATGTTTCACAAGGTGGTCAAAGATTAATTACAGCACTCCTTTATTTAAATACAGTAGATTCAGGGGGCGAAACTTATTTCCCTGCTCTTAATATTAAAGTTACTCCATCTCCAGGGACATTATTAGTTTTTGAAAACTGTAAAAAGGGAACAAATGAAAAACATCCATCTTCTCAACATGAAGGCTGCTCAGTGAAAAAAGGGGAAAAATGGATTGCAACATTATGGTTTAGAGATAGGCCACAGTATTAAATATTATTTAATGGTCTGATTATTGTGAAGAAGAGGATTAAATCAAAAGTTAATAGGACCCTTTTAAAGATGAAATTCGTCTAAAATATTATCTTTTTCTTCTTTATTGATTCCAATATATTTAAGTGTAATTTGTGGTGTGCTGTGATTTAGTATTTCTTGCAACATGGCTACATCTTTTGTTTGTTTATAGAACCAATAGCCGAAGGTTTTGCGCATGGTGTGAGTCCCGATGGATTCTATACCGGCAAAATCTCCGGCTTTTTGCAATTGTCGATAAGCCTGGATCTTACTAATGGGTTGATCGCCTTTTCTTGAAGGGAATAACCAGGTATTTTCTATTCCTTGGGCATACGAATAGACTTCATCAAAAATAGAAGTAAGATTAATCATGCGTTCTTTCTTCGTTTTTCCTTCTTTGATCTTAAATTCTTTTCTCTTTTTCCGTTTTAACTTTAGTATGGTTTGTGTTTCAAGTTGAAGTAGATCACTTACGCGTAGTCCTGTATGGATTCCAATTAAAAAGAGAATATAGTCTCTTTCAGAACAATGACGTTTGAGGGCCCACTTCATATCTTCGATTTGTTCTTTACTTCTAATGGGTTGGACATCAATGAGATGTGGTTTTTTGTTCATGGATTTTTCTACCTCTTTATTTACAGTGTTTTGAATGTATACTTTTATTATATAAATTGAGGATATCAGGGGATTCGGTGAGAAGTCAATGTTTAAGGGTTTTTGAATGTAAACTAATATTGAAAAGTTTACTTTCAAATTAGAGGAAGTTATCCCCTGGGTGGGGTAATTAATACCAAAAGACGAAAATCTCTACAGTCTGTTTTTTATTGAATAATTTAGGAACCAGACTGAAACTCTTGCATAATATGTAATTAGGAAAAACAGTTTTGGAAACAAAACGCCATTTCCATCGGGGCAACCCGAAGGGAAGACCGATGTCTTCCCACCCTACATAGAGAGACCACCTTAGGGTGGTCTTTTTTAATTTTAGGTGATTTTTAGGTGCGATGAATTTTTCTCACTCTTTATTTTTATCATATTAGGAGGGGCTAATCCCTTTCGTCACCTCAGCTCTTGCACTCACACCTAAAAACGAAGATGAAAACAACAAATGAGTAATAGGGTAAAGTTAGAACATGCCATTAAACAAGTATTGAGCGAGGAAGGGCATGTCCTGCTTATTTCACAGAATCCCCCTCGCTCATTGGATAGAGATTTAAAGAACGAGATCAAGTACTCATGCAATATGTTTGAGAGATATTTAAAGATATTAGACATTTATAAAAATTAAATAATGTCTAATTTTTATAAAGAAATCAGCAAATAGACATTTAACGGATTTAATAAACAACTATTTTTCATAGAATATAATCATAATCTATTACAATAAAGAAAGATGGTGTTTTTATGCCCTGCTGCCGACCTATTAACCAGTGTCCAAGTCCCGTACAGGAGCCATTAAGGTTTTCTAATGCTGTTTTTATGCCTCCTCAACCTATTAACCAGTGTCCAAGTCCCGTACAGGAGCCATTAAGGTTTTCTAACTGTTTGGTATTTGAAGCTTGTGCTCAAAAGATTGGAGAAGCACGGATTCCTGCAGGAAATCTTATTGTAGCCGGTATTGGTGGATTCATTGGTGATCTGATTTCTGCGCTTGCTGCTGATCTGGGTCTTGCATTAAACGCAGCTATATTGGCTGCAGCGGTTTTGGAGGTTTCAACACGTTTAGGTGCTTCGGGACTTGTCGAATTCGACGCGTGTGTCTCTGCAACCCCAACACTAGAAGGTCATTTGCTTCGGGACAAGATCATCAACTGCGGCGATGTTGATGCGTCTGTTATTGTTCGAACTGTAGGAGTATTTACTACTAAGATTTTACTGACTCCTAATGCTCCGATCATCACAGTGACCATTCCAGCTGGTACCGTAGGTTGTACCCTCATCGCGCTGACGATCCAAGAGGAAGAAGAAGCGTGTGGAGTTCTTCCAACTGATTGCATCTTCGAACAAGTTATTGATACAGAAGGTTCAACTACTTGTGTTGTCAATGGAACTACAGTTAACGCAGCTGGTCTTGTAATTATCACAAAACTGGTGATAGTCAAAGCGGCTTTTGTCGTGTTGAAGAAAGTAGTTCGAGCTGTACAAAGTCCATTACCGACATGTTCTCCGGGATCACCATGTCCCCCTTCGACATCGAAGAAACCATGCTGATGGTAAAAATCTAGAAGACAGCCAAATTTGGCTGTTTTCTTCCTAGTTTTATATCAGTCTCTATGTAAATTTTAAATAAAGATCTTCTTGATTCACTTTTTTTCTTATGGATTAAGCGAGAATTGAATGGTTTTTAGAAACATACGGACAAAATCTATAGGATTTTATAAAAGAATTAAAGAGTGTTAATAGTGAAATAGATTAGAGATGGTTATTTGTGTTGGTCAATCAAAACGGACCTAGCGTAGCGAAGGGAGTATTTGACTTGACCAACTAGACTACACCCGACCCTCTTGGTACTGAACAAACGGTCGTTTGTTCCTGCCAACCGGCGAGGGAGCCCCTCAAGGATTGAGGGGTTGGGGAGTTCGATTGAGGGGGCTGGGGAAGAGTTCCCCAGTGGGTTTGGGCAAAGCCCAAGGCTTGTTTTTCCCATGCTAAGCATGGTTCGGCAACGCCGATAAGCGTCGCAGACCCCTATCGATTTTGATGCAAAAGCGTCAAAATACGTATAGGGTTACGTTAATTGACACAATTTCGTCGCCTTGCTAGACTTATTGTATCAATTAATCTAGGGGAAGTGGTGGCACTTTATGTTGTTCTCTATCTCATTTAATCAATCTCACCAAAGTTCATTAAGCCATAATAACAGAGAAAACATTCATGGGAATCCTGGCATAGATCCATTCAGGTTAGAAGAGAATATCTACTTTGTTCAAAAGGACATCCGAAGTGTATACAAGGATGTCTTTCAAGAAGCAGTAGATAAGTATAACGAGAAACAAAAACGCAATGATCGCAAAATTAAGGATTATTATGACAAGATAAAAAAAGATACAAAGACACATGAGCAACGAGAATTGGTTGTAGCGGTTGGAGAGGGTAAAGATGACCCAAAGTATAGGGAAGCTAAAAAAGAAGCGTTAAAACAGTATGCGGAGGCGTTTCAAGGGCGAAATCCAAATCTAGTAGTTTATAACATGGTTTTACATGATGATGAAGCAAATCCGCATTTACATATTAACTATGTACCGAATTTCGAAAGTAGTCGAGGATTAACGAGGCGTGTCGGAATGGATAGAGCCTTGCAACAACAAGGCGTACAAGGAAAAGGGACGGAGCTAATTGCGAATTGGAGACAATTAGAAACGGCTTATATTGAATCTTTGGCTAAAGAACAAATTCCAAATTTTGAACGTGCTAATGTGGGTTCTCATAAATATATGAAAGTCCGTCAATACAAGGAATATGCAGAAGCAAAGTCAACTATTGAAAACCAAGTAGAAGAAAAAGAAACACAGTTACAAACGATTGACGATCATTTAAAAAACGTTGAAGAGAAAACAAACGAATTACAAGTAGCGAAAACAAATTTGGAAAGTGATGTCGTTGATACGTACAAAGAATTAGAAATAATAAAACAACAAGTAGAGAGCGAAAGTGAAAAACTGCAGCTAATTGGCCAGTGTCATCTAGAGTTAGAAGAAAGAGTAACACAAATGCAAAAGGAATTAGATAGTGCTACGGATCAAGTACCAAATGAACCTGTTAAAATTCCATTTTTACGTAAAGAAGTAGTAGTAGAAATACAGGATAAAATGTTTGGAAAAGTTGAAATCACGAAGAAAGAGACAAGAAATTATGTGTTATCACCAGAACAATATCAAGAGGTAACAAAACAAGTGAATTCAGCGGTTACTATCAAAAAGGATTATGAGCGTTTGAAAAAGACAGATTTTGTGAAGGAGAATGAGAGTTTAAAAGTGCATGCAGAGGGTTGGATGAAAGAAAATCGAACATTGAAACAAGAAAAAAGTATGTTGCAAAAGGAAATTGGTGTATTAAATAGGGAAATTAGCTCATTAAAAGCCTATATAAAGGGTCTGCAGATGAATATAAGAGTTTTGTATGTACAAACGAAAAAAGTTTTTAAAGAGCAATTTAAGGCGTTTAGAGAGATTGTTAAAAATGAATTGGATAGCAAGGGAATAGATAATCAATTTGAACGTGAACATAAGAAAGAAATAAGCAGCAGACACCGAGATTTTGATAGGGAAAGATAGGAGTAATGGTGAAAACATTGACTTGCATGAGTTTAAAGGAGAAAAAGGGGGTTGAATGTTGTGTTTTTGTAAGAGATGGAAAGCTTTAACAAGGTGTTTCATGTTATTATAGAGAAAGACCTATAAACGAGAAAAACCGCTCTAGCTTTGGTCGGCGAGACGGTTTTTCATAATAAGGTTGGAATCAACCATTTATATATTCTATATACATTCTAACATATAAAAGTTGATTCCTTCCACTAAGGGAGAGAATTATTTTATGACAAAAGTTGTAGATTTTGGACAAGCTGAAAAAAAAGCGAAAATAAGAGATAGTAAGATTGATAGTATTTATGACCAGTTGTTAGCAGGTGGTTACTCAGAAGAAGAAAAAGCAATGCTTTTGCAGTTGTTAAGTAAGGCGACTGGTGGGGAAGAATATTTCATTGGTAAAAAGAAAAAGCCTACGGATAGGGTGAAGTTTGTGCAAATGATAACGGATAATTATAATTACTTAGCAAAAATAAACTATCTTACGAATGCTGAAAAGGCTTTTCTAATGGATTTAGTGCCTTATGTAGAATTTAAAACGAATATTCTTGTAGAACGAGCAAATGAAGAAAATGAATTTGATTCAGATAATGCTACTCCTAGTTATTTAGCAAAGGAATTGAAGAGAGATCGTTCAAGGGTTTCAATGATGATGAATTCTTTAATGGAAAAAGGAATATTGGCGGTTGCGGAATCTGGAATGACAACAGAAGATGGACGTATTTGTACGAGTCGTACATGGTTTGTAAATCCTAACATTATGTGTTGTTCTCCAAAAGATGGAGTAGACAAAGCTACACAAAGAATTTTTAAGAAGTCTCTTAAAAAATTTGTTGCTGAAGATGGTAAAAAGCATAAATTACCAGTCTATTTATTTTAGGAATGAGAAGAAAAGATGTCATTGACATCTTTTCTTTTTTTTGTTTTTCCATTTTTTAGGTGTCCCTTTTTTGCAACACAGGTGTTGCTTTTTTGCAACACCCTATACCTCATAAACCCTTGCTATTACTGACTTTCTTCACTTTGCTCTTCTCACTCTTATATATAGGGCTAAAAGTTCCGCAAGGAACGGGTCGTATTTTTGAGAAAATCACTCAAAAATCTCCACCCTCAATATCAAAAAGTCGGTTCGTTAATCCTCACCTAAAGGCTACTGCCTTTTCTTTTTGATATTGTCTTTGCAAAACTTTTTTCGGCTCGTGTGCTTTTCTCGCCAAGCCGACAGACAAAAAGCAAAGCAATGGTTCTCGACTTGGATTAGCAAGTATACGAGCCGAATCGCTTAGATCATTCGTTCCAAAATAGTCCTTATTCAAAAATAGATACGTAATACGTGGGGTTTCGCCCCCACACGACGAGCCAGCACTCTAGCCAAAAAGCAAAGGAATGAGATCTAAAATAGCGAAGCATAGGGAATCATGTATAAAATATTTATAGAGAGTTAATGAAACATACTATTATTGATATATTATAATAATATATTTTAATGTATTTAAACTATTTTAAAATGTTTTCTTATATAAATTATCCAGTATCATATTGTAAATTATAAAGTTAATTACTAATAAAAAAGAAAAAAGGTATGTAAGATGCTACAGGAACAAATTCTAAAATTTTTAAAAGGTATTGAATTTCTTACATCTTTTCATACATTAAAACCAGAATAATTTAGAAAGTTGGCATTTACAAATAGAATATAAAATTTCAGTATCAGTGGATGAAGCTTTGTACATGGAGTAATGGTTATATAAACCTTGTTTAGGAGTGAAATAATGAAAAATTTATGGATTAACCGTGGTAAAATGTGGGAAATTTCCTCTAAACAAATGATTGTTTTTAAATCTTCAACTTTAAAGAATAAACTGGGAGATCAAGAAAAAGTGGATGAAATTGACTCTGTTGATGAAACGAACAATACATTCCAAGCAGATTCCATTTTAGAGATTCCGGATTTTCTTGAATCTGATTTTATGAATGAACTGGAAGATCAAGAAGAAGTGGATGAAATTGATTCTGTTGATTTATGGATTAATCATAGTAAAATGTCGGAAATATCCTCTAAACAAATGATTGTTTTTAAATCTTCAACTTTAAAGAATAAACTGGGAGATCAAGAAAAAGTGGATGAAATTGATTCTGTTGATGAAGTGAATAATATATTTCAAACAGATTCTATTTTAGAGATTCAGGATCTTTCTGAATCTGATTTTATGAATGAACTGAGAAATCAAGAAAAAGTGGATGAAATTGATTCTGTTGATGAAACAAATAATACATTTCAAACAGATGTTATTTTAGAGATTCCGGATCTTCCTGAATTTGATTTTATGAATGAACTGGGAAATCAAGAAGAAGTGGATGAAATTGATTCTGTTGATGAAATAAATAATACATTTCTAATAGATTTTATTTTTGAGATTCCGGATTTTCCTGAATTTGATTTTATGAATGAATTGGGAGATCAAGAAGAAGTGGATGAAATTGATTCTGTTGATGAAACAAATAATACATTTCAAACAGATGTTATTTTAGAGATTCCGGATCTTCCTGAATTTGATTTTATGAATGAACTGGGAAATCAAGAAGAAGTGGATGAAATCGATTCTGTTGACTGTACTAGTGAGTGTGATACGTATGAACAAGGAAAAGTATGTTTTATGACTAAAAAAAGCTCATTCTCCACTCATGTAAAAATTGATGATTTTTTTCATGCTCCTATCTGTAGTAATTCAGTTCAAAATACATTTGAATTTATTGATCTCAATAATAAACAATCCCCTCAATTTGATACAAAACTATTTAATACTATAACTTATTATCCAGAACAGCTTGATTGTCGTTTGGTTAGTTCTGAAATTCATGAAATTATATTTCTTACTGATACTCATACTTATGGTATGAATAATAAGGATGAGTATTATAAATCAGTTGTATTTCCTTTACATGACTCACGATTTATGAAAACGGGAGAAATAAATAATAATTCTTATACTTCTTATGATTGTATACATATTAGAGTTCCAGTTGTAATAGGGGAATACAAAATTGAAATATGTTTAGAAGAAAATATCGTGTTTGAAGAAAAGGTTATAAGGGTTAAAGAAATCTCTAAAGAGGTAGTATTAACTAATTGTAAATTTATCCCTAGTCAATTTTCACAATCGTTAGGTAATGGGATATGTACAGTATTAAAAGGAAATTTATTTATAGAAGGGTATATACATCAGAATATTGAGTATACTGCATTTAATAATGGAAATGGGGATTCCATACAAAAAAAGTCAGTAACTCATTTAAATCAAATATGTCAAAAAATTGTATTAGATTTAATCATCAATTTACTACAAGTTCAACAAGTTCGAGTCAGTCATGATGGTAAAATTTTTAAAAGTTAACTGAGCCTATATATTCAAAAAAACCATCAATTTTAAATATATCAATAAATTAATATAGTATAAGCCTATGCATTAAAATTAATACTACATATTCTAGTTGAATAGAGTGTGTAAAAACCTCTAAATATGTAATGAAATGAGGTTGTTTTCTTTGAGCGAACAACAAACACCAGGACCTTGTCCAGTCACATCAACAGAACAATTACCATTAAATGCTTCTCCAATTACGCCAATTTCTGCAACTTTTTCTAGAACGACAATACTTAAGGTTCCGGTTGTATTAGCGGAGTCAACACTTCAAATTGTTGTAGAGTCAAATATTATACTTAATCCGGCAGCAACTGAAATTAAGAGAGTGAAAAAGCATGTATTTTTAGATCAAGTTAAACTTGTACCTGTGGCATTTGAGCCTATTGAAGGGACTGACTTTTTTACTGTCACAAAAGCTAAATTATTTGTAGCAGGACATATTCGTAAAAATATTGAATATGCTACAAATGTTCCAGATGCATGTAATGGAGCACTTCAGGATAGAATTGCTGATGTTCAGTTTTCTGGTTTTGCAGAACTTAAGTGTATGGACTTTTTAAGCCCTCCAATTTTCGCTAATTCTAAAAGTTCTGAAGCTAATTTTATTAGTGATACAAACGGTTTAAATGCACGTTTGGATAAAGCTTTCTTTCAAAATCATGTTAAATACAATGAACAACCATTTGGTGAATTAGTAGCTGCAGACTTCTTTGAACTTGATTTTTCACCAACTGCAGCAACCCCTGAGGGTACGTTTGATACATTAACTGAAAAAATTGTATTGGACCTTACTCTGAAAGTGTTACAAGTTCAACAAGTCAGTGTTTCTGGAACGCCAGTAGTCCTTCCTACGACTCCTTCTCCTTGTTCTTCTCCTTCTCCTTGATAGTCCAAAAAAAGAACTTTGTTTTTTAAAAACAGAGTTCTTTTCTTTATAGGGTCTTTAATGGATAGTATATAAAAATACAAAAACCATCTATAAGAATTTATTTATATATAGTTTACATAAAGTTTTGTTTACTTCAAGTTTAACAAGTTTGAGTTAGTTATAATGGAAAAATCTTTAAAAGTTAACCAAACTTATTTACAGCTTAAAAAAATCTCTTTACTTTCTAAAAATGAGCAAATGATTATTATATTTGCCCGTACATTAAAATTAATACTACATATTCTAGTAACATAGAGTGTGTAAAAACCTCTAAATATATATTGAAATGAGGTTGTTTTTTTGAATCAACAACCATGTTCACAACAACTACAACAAACACCAGGACCTTGTCCAGTCCCATCAGTAGAACAAATACCATTAGAGGCTACTCGAATTACGCCAGTGGCTACTCCTTCTAGTGCGCCAATTATTAAGACTCCAGTTGTATTAGCAGAGACAACACTTCAAATTGTTGTAGAGTCAAATATTACGTTTCCTACATCAACTCCAGCAACTGAAATTAAGAGAGTGAAAAAGCATGTATTTTTAGATCAAGTTAAACTTGTACCTGTGGCATTTAAGGCTATTCCGGGGTCTGACTTTTTAACTGTTGAAAAAGCTAAATTATTTGTAGCAGGACATATTCGTAAAAATATTGAATTTGCTACAAATGCATGTAGTGGAGCACTTCAGGATTTAATTGCTGATGTCAAGTTTTTTGGTTTTGCAGAACTTAAGTGTACGGACTTTTTAAGCCCTCCAATTTTTTCTAATACAACAAAATTCGAATCTAATTTTGTTGATGATACAGGTTTAAATGCACGTTTGGATAAAGTTTTCTTTCAAAATCATGTTAAATACAATGAACAACCATTTGGTGAATTAGTAGCTGCAGACTTCTTTGAACTTGATTTTTCACCAACTCCAGCAACTCCTGAGGGTACGTTTACTTCATTAACTGAAAAAATTGTATTGGATCTTACTCTAAAAGTGTTGCAAATTCAACAAGTTAAAGTTACTGGAAATCCAGTAGTTCTTCCTACGACTCCTTCTCCTTGTCCTCCTACTTCTACTTCCGGTTGCTAGTCTAAAAAAAGGACTCTGTTTTTTTTAAAAACAGAGTCCTTTTTTTATGGGGTCTTATCAGTAAATTTAGATGTCAAATTCTCATTGACATCTTTTTTTTATTATGATTTTCCTTTTTTTAGGTGTTACGAAAAAGTAACACCTCATGTCTTATAAACCCTTGATATTACTGACTTTCTTCACTTTCCTCTTCTCACTCTTATATATATAGCTAAAAGTTTCGCAAGGAATGGGTCGTATTTTCTTTCGCTTTGCTACAGAAAATCTCCACCCTTTTAGCTTTGCTACATCCTTGCAAAACTTTTTTCGGCTCGAGTTTTGGTGGCACCAAGCCGACACATCCAAAAGCAATTATCTAGATTATCGGCTTGAATTTGCTATTATACGAGCCGAACCGCTAGTGCCTTCGCCTAATAATTTCACTTACTATATTGATAGATACGTAATACGTGGGGGTTCGTCCCCACACGACGAACCAGTCTCAACCCCAAAAGCAAAGAAAAACCCTCTTTTAAACCTGTTTATTTTGCTTTTTAAGCGTATATCTTTGTTTTTACGATAAATAGGTGTTGTTTTAGTTTTATTATACTTTAAACGGGATTCTGAAGCATCTGGATGGGATTTTGCGTTTAGGTTTT
>NZ_AYMH01000054.1:0-91264 GCF_000633475.1 Bacillus sp. H1a
TTTTTACATTATTTCTTATTAGTGATGCAGCAAATGGAACCTTTATTGGAGTGGAATAAGCTTGGATGTTTTTATGGAAATTAGTATGTTCACTGATGGAATCGAATTTAACAAAGGTGATTGGAATCATGATGGGAAACAGGATTCGGTAAAAGATAGAGTTAAACCAGGAATTGGAAATGTATTAGATAAAATTTTTTAATTTTTATGAGGTGTATAATGGACAAATATAATGGCAACAGCATAGATGATTGTATGCGGATATTAATACCATTTGATATAAGAAATATTGTAGGGGCCTTTGTGTGGGTTATCATGAATTTTCTTCTACTCATCATTTTATTCATATTTCCACCGTACAATATATACTCTTACGCAGCTTTTCCATTTTATGTGATATGTAATCTATGGGGAATTTGGGTTTCTATTCATAAGCCTCGGCAGCCTCAATTGCAACATTTACTATATTCTGGATTTGTTGCGTTAAGTATTTCATTTTGTAGTTTTATAGCTGTGCAAAAGTTAGCTTACGAATTCGTAGAAATAGAGTCTCCTTTATTTTTTATTCTATCGCTTATGGCGTATAGTTTAATTATTTATAAATCTGAATTGTTCTGGATTAAATATTTTACAGCCCGCTTAAGGGGGATCACTGATCAAGATGTGAAAATTCCTAAAATTGTATATTTTTCGGGTTTAGGTTATATGATTGGTCAAGTTAGTATTGGAATTTTGAGCCAAAAAGCTATGGCGATTGTGCTAATCGTTATTTTGTCATTTATTTCAGTTGTTTTCCTAGCGCTAAGTACACATTTGTATTTTTACTTTGATTTCAAAAAACAAGGTATTACTTCGCGACATTTAAAAGAATTATATTCTCAAAAGAAGCCTAAACTGTCAAGGAAGGAAAGGAGACAATCCACGGCTGCTTCGGGACATGTAAATATACCTCATTCTCAAAAGAAAACTAAACTTACAAGAAAGGAGAAAAGACAATGAATTCACAACTTCTCCCTATAGGCTCTATTGTAATTTTAAAAGAAGGTACAAAGAAACTCATGATTTTCGGGCGGAAACAACAAGTAGAAACGGATGAGGTAAGAAAATTCGATTATATGGGATGTCCTTATCCAGAAGGCTATCTGAATCCAGATTTCACTTATTTATTTAACCATGATGATATTCAAGAAGTTGTTTCAACTGGTTATGAAGATCAAGAAGAACGTACTTTTCAAGAAAATGTATTGTCTAAAATATAATGCATGTTTTCAAAGTTAAGTATAGTTTCAAATATACTTTAAAATAAGTTCCAAGTAAGGATATACGAAACTAAGAATTTGTAATTAAGTAAAACGTAGATATACGTAAATATCAAGTGAAAGTTACTATAAAGAATTTGAACAGAATGTATTCTGCATTAATGAGCAGTAAAAACTTCCACTAATAATCAGTAGGAGATGGATAATTCAACCTGATTAAAGCTTCACTTTATTGAAAAAATAATATTCACAAATTTTAATAGGTTTGGTATGATTAAATTCAACAAGTTGATAGAGGCCGGAGATATTTGAGAAAAGCCATAAATTTATTTAGGGATACAGGAGTGTAGCCTAAATGATTTATGGCTTTTTTTATTGAATGGGCCATACACAATAGGGAGTACTATCGCGATATGTTACATGTGAAGGGGAGGGAATATAGGGATTAAATAGTATAAAAGGAGTTTTCTATTTTATAAACAATAAAAGAGTGAATATATGTAAGATTGGAATTTTAATATAGGCTTATAAAAATAATGAAAGTATGTCTTCTATTTCGTGTAAATCGCATTAGCTTGTTGAAATTTGCAACGTAGGAAGGGTTAGAAGGATGAGAAAGATTATTAGCGTATTAGTTATTTTCTTTACGATGGGAAGTATCTTTGCTGGGGGAGCTGTTCATGCGAAATCAGAAGGAAAGCATGAAGGGGATACGAATAAGTTTTTAAATATTGCACATCGCGGAGCAAGTGGACATGCACCTGAGCATACTTTTGCTTCGTATGATCTTGTGAAAAAAATGAAAGCGGATTATTTGGAATTAGATATTCAATTAACAAAAGATGGTCAATTGATTGCAATGCATGATACATCAGTTGATCGAACTACAAATGGAACAGGCGAAGTACGAGATAAAACGTTAAATGAAATAAAAAAATTAGATGCGGGTTCATGGTTTAATAAAGCTTACCCAGAAAAGGCTAAGCAAGAGTATATTGGTCAAAAAGTTCCGACTCTTGAAGAAATTTTTCAAAAGTACGGAAGAAGCATGAAGTATTATATTGAAACAAAATCACCAGATGTGTATCCAGGAATGGAAGAGAAATTATTAGCTTTGTTAAAAAAATATAATTTAATAGGTCAAAACATGTCTTCTAGCCGTGTTATGATTCAATCATTTAGCAAAGATAGTTTAACAAAGATTCATAGTATGAATGAGAATATTCCATTGGTTCAATTGCTATGGTATTATCCAAATGATAACAATGAGATTGTTGAATGGTCTGGTATTACACATGAGCCGAAAAGTGTAACGAATGATGATTTTCAAGAAATTAAAAAGTATGCAGTTGGTATTGGACCGAACTTACGTAATGATAACGGAGAACTAATAATTGATGAATCATATATGAAAATGGCTAGGGAAAATGGAATGCTAATTCACCCTTATACAATTAATGAGAAACCAGATATGAGATTGTTAATTAAATGGGGTGCTACAGGGATGTTTACAAATTACCCGGATCGATTACATAGTGTTTTAAAAGAAAAATAAGTGGGATATGATAAAAGGTATACCAGTGTTTTGGGTATACCTTTTTCTATGTTTCGGTTCTTCGTTTCATTCCACGTATTTTCTTTTCACGCATTGTGAATCAGCTCCATAAACTTTTGTAATGCAGCTGAGTGAAATATATCTTTTCTAGTAATAAAGGTAGTAGGAACTCTTTTGAAGTTATTTGGTAAAGGGTTGAATGATACGTCATGTTCATGAACATTTAAAATAGATTTCGTCATAATTGCTACGCCCATACCGGATTTTACACAAGCGAGTATTGCCTCAATTGTTCCGAATTCTAATACTCGTTTAGGTGAAATGCCTTCCTCTTGAAGCCAGCCTTCTAATAAACTTCTATAATAGCAACCGTGACTAAAAGCGAGTAAATTCATGTCTCCTACTTCTTTAAAGGAGGATAAAGGATGTTTACTAATGAGAATTAATTCTTCTTCACAAAATACATTTGTATGAAGTTCAGCATGCTGAGTAGTTCCAGCGATAAACGCTCCGTCTAGCTTTCGGTCTAATACGAGTTGAATTAATTCTTCCGTCGTATTTGTTTCTAAAATAAATTCGACTTTTGAGTAATTCTCATAGTAGTTCGTTAATATAGATGGAAGCCTTACAGCAGTTGTAGACTCTGTACATCCGATTTTTAAAATGCCTTTTGGCTCGGTTCCGTTACTTTGGATAGCTTTTACAGATTGGTCCATTAAGTGGATAATTTGTTTTGCGTATGATAATAAAATTTCACCGTTTGAAGTTAAAGTAACACCTTTCCCATTTCGATAAAATAAAGGCACACCTAATTCGTTTTCTAGTTGTTTTATACGCATTGTTACGCCAGATTGAACATAGTTTAAATTTTTAGCTGCGTGAGATATATTTCTTTCTTTTGCAACTTCGTAAAAAACAGTTAAATCCTTTATGTCCACGTATCATTCCTCCGAACACGGTATCAATTTTTTTGATGGATTATATGATTAATCTTTATTTTATATGATATCAGAAATTTCATACAATGGAAGGGGATGGAGGGATTTTCATGTTAATGGAAGAGCGTGTGAATAGTACTTATAAGTGGATTATGTTAATTTTTGCGACTATTACTCAAGCAACAGCAACACTTATAACGTATGGTGTCGGAGCTTTCGCTTTATTTTGGAAAGAAGAATATTCGCTTACGAATATGCAGAGTGGATTGTTAGTAAGTATTGTAAATATTGGACCGCTATTTTGTATGCTTTTTGTCGGGCGGTTACTTGATCGATATAATGAAAAATTATTAATTTCTATAAGTTCTTTTTTACTAGGAGGTTCGCTTTTACTCACTAATACTGTAAATGAATTTACTGGATTACTCTTTGTACTTTTATTAGTAGGAGCGTTTTATAGTGTTTCGCAGCCAGGAGGAAGTAAAGTGATTATAAAATGGTTCTCAAAAGAAAATCGTGGGTTAGCGATGGGGATCAGGCAAGCTGGTATACCGATTGGTGGTACGTTAGCGGGAGTATTGATTCCGTTTCTTACAATAAAATATAATGTGGCTTATGCGATAAATATTATTGCATGCATTTGTATAATTGGAGGATTTTTATTTTTCATATTTTATAAGGAACCATATGTTCAGGAGAAAGTAAAAGAAGAACGTATTAAACTCTCTTTTTGGATGCAGTTAAAAGCAGTGATGTGTAAAAAAGAGTTGTATCCAATTTATATAACTGGTATTTGTATGATTTCATTACAAATGGTGTTAGTTGGACATTTTATAAAATTTTTAGTAATGGAACAATCAATTACACCTATTTTAGCTGGAAAAGTATTTTCGATTGTGTTCTTTTCCGGAATGATTGGCCGGGTTGTATTAGCAGCTGTTAGTGATTTGCTTTATAAGGGGAATCGAAGCACACCTTTATTTATAGTTGTCTGCATTTCTATCGGTTTCATTCTAATGTTCGTTATAAGCATACATACAATAACGGTTGGAGTATTGTATGGTGTAAGTGCATTATTAGGTTTTTTTTCAATTGGATGGTTCAGTCTTTTTATGGTTGAAGTTGCTGAATCGGCAAGTGAAGAATCTGTAGGGATGACAGTGAGTTTTGCACTTACACTAAATCAAATTGCTATAATTGTTGCACCTGTTTTATTTGGTTATATTGTAGATGAGAAAGGGTATACGTATGCGTGGTTGTGTATAGTTGTATTACTAAGTATATCGGCCGTTAGCTTATATAGTAAAAATAAATAATAAAGGAATGTTAGCAATGTAAATTTCTTTAGATTTGCTGTATAATCGGAATGTAAATGAGATTTGATTTCAATTATGCTCATTTCCTCTTTTGAAATTGCCGGTAATTTTAGCCATAATAAGTTGTTTTTCGTTTTCGTTATTTGCCCGATTTATTTTGTTCAAAAAATTTTCAGCGTGATTTCCTTTTAAAGTCATAATTTGTTTTCCGCAATATTCAATTAAAACCATGTTTTTTTTAGTTACTCGATAATGAAACATCAAATCGCCTAAACGATTGCGTTTATCAGTATTTTTCAAATCTGCACCTCCATTTTTGCTGATGTGTAACAAATGTTACATAAGAAATTGAAATTCAAGTTAGATGTATCCGATTGTAAGGTGGAAATTTTGTAAAAAAGAAATACAATAGAGAGTAGTCAAAATTTGAATGTGAGAAAAAGGAATCTAGTTTAATAGGATGAATATTAGATAGATGGTATAATTATAAAATGTTTAGAGATTAATAGATATAGAATAAGAATAGAATGGAAAAGTATAACGTGAAACTGGATAAAAGAGGGTCCCTATATGTGTAAGAAATGGCTAATTGCTTTCTTTATTTTTGCTATTTTTTGTGGGAGTGTCGCTGCACTCATACATGCAAATAAAGATAAGAAATATAATTTGAAGGCATTTTCAAATTTTGAGAATAAGACTGAAAATGATAAACCGAAAGTCGATGCAAATCAGCAAAAACGTTATGAGATTGCAGCAACAAAACTAGATCAATATTTAAAAGATAAAGGATTTAATGGAACGGTCCTTGTAGCTGATAAAAATAATGTAGTTTTACGAAAAGGATACGGGTATGCGAATGTAAAAGATCAAATTTTAACAACGCCAAGAACAAAATATCGCATCGGTTCCATTACAAAAACGGTAGTTGCAATATCTATATTGCAGCTAAGAGAAAAAGGAAAATTAAACATAGAAGATAATGTGAATAAATATATTCCGTCCTTTCCAGCAGATAAAAATATTACATTGAGAAATTTGCTAACGCATACTTCGGGGTTACCTGAGCAGGGACAAGGTAGAGTTGAGGCAGCATCACGTTTAAAGTTAGTAACATGGATTGGATCTCAAAAGCTTGAATTTCCTGCAGGTACAGGATGGCGATATACAGATTATAATTATATGGTACTTGCGTATATTGTAGAAAAGATATCGAATAAACCGCTCGCTGAATATGTAAATGAAAACATTTTTACTCCTGTTGGGATGCATGAATCTGGGATGGGTGCAACGTTGCCTGGGGATATGTTTTTAGCAGAAGGTTATACGAAAAAAAATAATGAGTTAGTAACAACGCCTCGTTTAAAAATGAGTTGGTTATATGGTTGTGGTGAAATGTATACAACTGTTGATGATATGAAAAGGCTAGATGAGGCAATTATGGATGGTAAATTACTTTCTAAACAAAGCTTATCAGATATGTTTACTGTATCACCAGCTAGAAAATATGGATTTAGTTTTTACATTTACCCAGATTATAATCATAATCATGGGGTGCTAGCTGGTTGGAACACTTTTAATAATTTTAATGGGGATAAACGAACTTTTGTAATTCTTTTCTCAAACGTACAAAATGGAATGAACGATGCATTTAATCAAGAATTTAGAAAGATGGCAAAAGATTTGTTAGAAGCAAACTAAGTGTTTAATATGTAATAGAAATGAAAAAAGGTAGTAGCTATATAATAAAAAATCGGTATGGACAATTGTCCATACCGATTTTTTATTTAGGCCGTTATTAAGAAGTTACATCATATAAAAGCTAGATGTGTGGAATATTATGTCGGATGTAAAAAAATGTTGTTTTATATTGAAAAAAAGCTTGAGTTTCACACTATGTGAAGCTTTACATTGTTGTAGAGAAAATTAGGAGGTTTAGAAATGAAAAAAATAGTAACGCTTTGTTTGGTAGCGGCTCTATCCGCATCAATTATTGGTGGGTGTGCTCAGGAAAAAGATAATGAGAATACTGAGAAGGTAGAGGCGCAAGAAAAAGTAGGGAAATATACAATGCCGGACGAAAAAAGCAAGCATGAAGGCACATGGCTGCAATGGCCACATGATTACACATATGGACAGGAGTATAAAAAAGAAGTAGAACCTATTTGGATTGAAATGGTAAGTGCATTAACTGAAGGTGAAAAAGTTCACATTGTTGCATATGATCAAGAAGAAAAAGAAAGAATCAATCAACTTTTAACAGATGAAGGGCTGAATATGGAGGAAATTGATTTTTTTATCGCTCCTACTGATGATGTATGGGCAAGGGATAGTGGACCGATGTTTGTTTATGATAATAATAAAAATCTAAAAATATTAGATCCGGGATTTAATGGTTGGGGGAAGAAAACGCCTTATAAAAATGATGCCCGTATTCGTGAAAACCTTAGTAAACAATTAGGGGTGGAAAGAATTGATTGGTATAAATTTGTACTTGAAGGCGGGGCAATTGAATTAGACGGTAACGGTACGGCTTTATTAACTAGAAGCGCTGTAACGAATAAAAACAGAAACTCGAAATTATCAGAAGCGGAAATTGAGAAATATATTAGTGAACTTGGAGTAACGAATTTTATTTGGTTAGACGGGGTACCAAACATAGATATTACTGATTTTCATATTGATGGATTTGCAAAATTTCACGATAAATCTACCATTATAACGCTGGCTGAAGATGATTTGGTGGAATGGGGATTGTCAAATAAAGATATTGATACATTGATGCGTGCAAAAAATGCTGCAGGTGGGAAATATAAATATGTATACCTGCCGCTAAGTAAAAATAAGGTTACGTTAGAAAGTGGGAAAACTCTCGATTATAAGGGGTCATATGTGAATTTTTATATTGGGAATAAAGTTGTGTTGGTGCCTAATTATAATGATCCAAATGACAAAATAGCAAATGAAACCATTCAAAAACTATATCCTGATCGTAAAGTAGTAGGTATTGATGTGAGAGAACTTTATAAAAATGGCGGTATGATACATTGTATTACACAACAACAACCCGTTAGTTTGAAGTAGTAAATTGAAGTTTAATCATAGGCAAAATAGATAACGTGGTATCTATTTTGCCTTGTTTTATTTTCTGTAACAAAGTTTCTATGAATTTATAATTACATCTTTGTTTTTTTGTTTTTATTAAATAAAAATTTATTATAAAAAAGTTTGTCAAGAGTCAATTTATCGCTCAACCACGGCTTTATATTTTTTATATAAATATATAATATTACCCCGTGCTATAATCCATTCATGAAATGTGCACGTTTCAAAAAAAACAAGTAAGCATAGGAGATTTGAATAGAGGGATAGCAATTTTTATCGTGATAAAGACATTTTTCTAATTAATCATAAAAAGTGAGGGGAACAATATGGAACACATACAGGGCGGGATTATTTTTACTGCGATACCAGATAAATCGAATGAATATTATCGACCATTTTATGAAGATCTTATTTATTTTAATGAGAGCTTAAATGAAAATAAAGCATATACAGATCAACTTATATCTTTATCTATTGAAGAACAAGAATTTCATACAAGCCATTTTGAGTATGACGATATTTGGCTGAGAGATGTTGCACCAGTTGTAACAAATCACCTTGTTAAATTTAAATATCAACCAAATTACTTACCAAAAAATCAAGGACAATATTTAAATCAACAATTTAATAAGTGGTTAGGAGAAAATGGCTTTAAATATGTGACATCCCCATTGATATTAGACGGCGGAAATCTTATTTGGAATAAAAAAGATACTGTTATACTAACGGAACGCATATTTGATGATAATTATGATTGGACGGAAGAAGAGATTATAGAGCAATTGGAATGGGATTTAGATGTCAGTCGTGTTATTATCATTCCTGCTGAACCGGGAGATGTACTTGCTCATGCGGATGGTATGGTGAAATTTATTGATGATCATACAATGTTTATTAGTGATTTTCTAGGGGATCATGAATTTAGGCATAGCGTTCAAGAAATCATTCAAGAACAAATGCCAGAAGCTGAATTTATAGTTGTTCCTTCCTCATATACAGAGAAAGGGCAATATGATCAAGAGATAGCATCAGCAAAAGGTTTATATATAAATATGTTAGAGACAAATGATACTATCTACGTTCCTAAGTTTGGATTAGCTAGGGATAAAGAAGTATTTCAATATATTCAAAAACATACTGATAAACATGTGATTCAAGTTCATGTAGGAGAGATATCAACAATGGGAGGAGCCATTAATTGTTTAACATGGTATTGTCCTAATCATTTGTTACCTTCAAAAATAAAAAGATTGAAGAATCAAAATGAGGAATTTTCAATTAGGAAATTTTTTGATTGGTTTTAATACATGTTTACAGGTGTACTTGCTTAAAAGGGTAGAAGGTGTTTATAGGCTTATAAAAGATAAAGCATTAAAGGAGCATGTATATGTACACAATCACTGAATTTTCTCGGATTTGTAAAATGAGTACGCGGATGTTAAGACATTATGACCAAGAGGAGATATTAAAACCGGCATATGTTAATCCGGTAAATGGATATAGATATTATGAGCAGGAGCAATTAGAAGTAGCGTTAAGAATTAAAAAATTAAGAGAGTATAAGTTTCCTCTCTCGAAAATTAAAATAATTCTTCAGTCATCAGATCAAGATTCATTTATTAAACATATGCGAGCGCAAATTATAGAGTTGTCACATGAAGTGAAACAACACTTACAGGTTATTTCTGAAATGAATGAAATGATAAATATGAATAGAGATTTACATGCAATTCAGCATAGAACATACGATATATTCATTGGAATGAGAGGAGAAATAACTGTAATTACTCAAAGGTTACAAATCGATATAAATGATATGGACGACTATTTTCATTCTTTATATGAAAAAGTACAAATGAATTGTTTTACAGTAATCGGTTCACCTTCTGCTGTATTCTACGATGAAGAGTATATTCCAAATCGCAGTGATATTGAATTAAGAATTCCGATTATGTATGAGAACAATGAAGAATCTTCCCGAGAATGTGAGATAAAAAAGCTAGTAGAGCATCAAACTGTTACTACGATGCATTATGGAAGTTATGATTATATAGGCTACGGTTATATGGCATTAGAAGAGTGGATTGAAAAGAATGGTTATATAACTGATGCGCCGCTATATGAAGTGTATGTAAAAGGGCCTGAATGTGAATGTTCAGTAGAGGAGTATGTGACGCAAATTTGCATTCCAGTTACTAAAATGTAATACGAATTATAGTTGCCCTTAACACTATGTCAAAGTATAGACTGGACGTACATTAATAGAAGGGGTGAACAAGTATGGGAAATATAGAAAGTAGTTTGTTTTATATGCCTGCGGAATGGGAAAAACCTGAGGGGACATGGATCCAATGGCCTCATGATAGAACTCATAGAGGTGAAGGTTACAGAGCTAAGTTAGATGATATTTGGGTAACGATGGCAAAGGAGCTTCATTATGGAGAGAATGTGCATATTGTTGTATATAATTTGGAAACGAAGTTGTATTGGTCCCTATATACGGTGATGAACATGACAGGTTAGGGCATCGAATTATTGAAGGGCAATTTCCAGGTAGAAGAATTGTTGGTATTAATGTAAATGAATTGTATACGTATGGTGGCATAATTCACTGTGTAACGCAACAGCACTTGGAATAAAGTGAGTGGTTTAAATGAAAAAGAATGCAGAGTATATCTGCATTCTTTTTTTCTATAATGTTGAAAATTCCTCGACTAGTGCATTGAAGCGAATTAATGCACTTTCAATTGGCTCTGGCGTTGTTAAATCTACACCAGTTTTCTTTAGAAGATTTAGTGGATAATCAGAACTACCACCTTTAAGGAATTCGATATAGTTTTTCTGAACATCTGGGTCACCGCTTAAAAGTTTATCAGCAATTTGGATTGCAGAAGCGAATCCAGTTGCGTATTTGTACACGTAAAATGGACGATAGAAATGTGGAATTCTAGCCCATCCGTATTTTACTTCTTCGTCAAATACGAGGGAGTCGCCATTATATTCTCTAAATAAGTTTTCATAAACTTCGCTAAAGACTTGTGTGTTTAATGGTTTACCTTGCTGAGCCATTTCATGTGTAATTTTTTCAAACTCTGCGAACATGATTTGTGTAAAGAAGGTACCTTTAAATTTCTCGATGAAATGATTTATTAAATGATTACGTACATCCGTATCTTTTGCTTCTTTTAATAAATAGTGAATTAATAGTACTTCATTTACTGTAGAAGCGACTTCTGCGACAAAAATGGAATAGTGTGCAGAAATTCTTGGCTGATAACCGTGTGAGTAATGCGTATGCATGCCATGACCACATTCATGAGTAAGGGTGAAAAGGCTATTTAAATCATCGTGATGATTTAAAAGAATGAAAGGGTGAACACCGTATACACCAAAGTTATAAGCACCAGAACGTTTTCCAGGTGTTTCTCTCACGTCTATATATCGCTTATCTTTAAAGCTTTTTAATGTTTCAATATATTCTTCACCTAAAGGAGCTAGTGACGCGATCATTATGTCAAACGCTTCGTCATATGGAATGTCTTGTTTTACACCTTTTACTAAATCGACGCTTAAGTCGTATTGTCTTAGTTCATCTACATTTAATTTTCCTTTGCGCAAATGATTATAAGTATGTAGTGATTGAATATTTTTTTTCGTTGTATCAATCAAATTTTCATATACTTCTTTCGGAACCATATCGCCAAATAGTGATTTCTCTAAAGCAGATGGATATTTTCTTAGCTTTGAAACAGTAACATTATTTTTAATAGCTGCGGATAAGGTAGAAGCAATGGAGTTCTTTAACTGAACATATGGTTTGTAATACGCTTTATATGCTTCTTTACGTTTCTCACGATTCTCATCTTCTATTAACTTTGAATACATTCCACGCGTTAAGTTTACTTTCTTCCCATCATCAGTAGTAATTTCACCAAATACTATATCTGCATTATTTAACATGCCATACGTATGCTGCGGAGAGGACAGTGCTTCACCCATTTGCGATAAAACTTCTTCTTGGTCCTTATTTAAAACGTGTTTTTTATAACGGTATAATTCGAATAAATCTTCTTTATAATATTGTAAGCCTTCTGTTTCTTCTATGTAAGAATGTAATGTGTTTTCATCTACACTAAGTAAGAATGGGGAAAAGAAAGATTTAGCCGCACTTACTTTTACGTGTAACTGTGATACTTTATCGACAAGAGCTTGGGAGGCAGTATCACGTGTATCAAGGTCAGATTGTAGCCTTGCATAAGCAAACATTATTGATAAAATGCTAGATATTTCTTCACTTTTTGTTAAGTAAGCAAGTAGACTATTTCCATCATGAATCTTTCCATTAAACTCGTTCAATTCATCCGTCAATACTTCAATTTTTTTATAATCACTTTCCCAATCTTCAATTGTATGGTAAATATCCGTTAAATCCCATTTTTCTTTATCAGCTATTTGTAATCGATCTTTAAGTTCTGTCATAATCATTTCCTTTCTAATATGTAGTTATATTCCTATATAACTATGAAATACAACAAATTGCAAAAAATCCCTGCTGAAAAATGAAAAGCCTTGCCGGAAATGACAAGGCTTTAAAGGTTATAAGGAAATACCGAACGTTGAATGTAAAAGATTTGTATATTGTTCTTCTGTAAGTGATTCTTTAAGTTTCTTGCCTTGTTTTGTTATAGTGAGGCTATCTTTCGTTAATGAAGCATGCCCATCATGAGTTAGCTTTACTATTAAAGGGACTTTATTGAATGGTGATTTCTCGTGCTCTACAATAATTTTTTGCGCTGCATTTACCTTTGTTTCATCCACTTCTTCTAAGTAAAATGCATAGCCTACGGTCCAATTATCAGTAGAAGATTGATCTAAAAACGCATTGTTTTTACGCATTTCTAAAATATAAGCTCCTTTTTCGGTCGTTTCTTTACGAATACGATAATCGCCGGTTACAGAATGAACAACTTTACCTGAGAATGGAACAGGGGCAAGAGGTAAATATGATCCGAAACCTACTTCAATTAAGTAAAGTTCATTTTGATGTTGTAAAACAGTTGCGATATGTCCTGAATCAACAGCCCATATAGAATTTGCAGCGTTATAAACTGTTCCTGAAACGAGATGAACATCGAATCCACAATCTTTAAGGAAGTAATACATAGTGGGATTTAATTCATAACAAAGGCCACCCCGGTTGTTTAATAAAATTTTCTGGTGAAGGCTGTCTTTTGAGATTTCAGTAAAAGTATTTTGAAAAATATTTAAGTTTTCAAAAGGGACGGCTTGTGCCATCGCATACATAATATCATCTACATCATCGAATGACACAGATTCTTTCTCTTGTATATATAATCTAGTGAAAAATTGTTTTTGAAAGTCTGTCATATAAATCCCTCCATAATATGTTCTACAAACTAATTGTATGTAATTTTGTACGAGAAAACATCTGCAATAAGTCGGGGAACTAGTCTGTAAATGTGCGTACGACTAAAGTATGGCACCTTTACTTCTCGCAAAACATATAGTATGATGATTTCAATAAATTAGATTTCAATGACTATAATATAAATTAATGAGAGGTGCTTTTTGTGAGTGCGGTAGGTACTAAATAGGAAAAATTTAATGAAATAAATCGGATAAGACCAGGGGATTTTTATGTACATCATACCCCTAATTTTGTCATGGATTTATTTCGATACCTATGAAGATACCTACAATACTTTATAAAGCGTGTGATAAAGGGATTGCCATATACTTTTAAAATGGCTTATTTCCTTATACGTTATTACACTTGCCTTGTAAATGTAAAAGCTGCGGTATCCCCGCAGCTTTTTTGTATATATTTTTAGTATATAAAAATGGAAGTTGAATGATGTAGAGCTCATTGGAATCTAATGAGTAGGTATCTTCATTTATGATAAGAATCAATCATAGTGAGGAGAAACAAAATGAATACGATGACTTTTGAAAAGTTACAATATAACGAATTAAAGGAAATAGTGAAATCATATTGTGTAAGTGGATTAGGTAAGGAATTATTAAATAAATTAGAGCCGAGTACGAGTATAAAAGTAGTGAGAAATCGCTTAAATGAAACGACAGAAGCACGAGCTATATTAGATGCAGAAGGGCATGTGCCTTTCTTCGGAATTTCTAATATCGCTAGTACAATTCAAAAATTAGAAAAAGGGATGATTTTAGATCCAGAAGAATTAGTGAGTGTTTCAGACTTTTTACGTGGATGTAGAAAGATTAAAAAATTTATGTTGGATAAAGAATTTTTTGCGCCAGTATTAGCTTCTTATGCAAATTCAATGACTGAATTTAAAAGTATTGAAGAGGAGATTAACTTTTCAATAAAAGGAAATAGCATTGATGCAGCTGCTAGTAAAGAGTTAAAAAGAATTCGAAATAATATCGATTCTGTAGATGGAAAAATAAAAGAACGTTTAACGAAGTTTTTAAATAATAGTGCAAATAAGAAATATATTCAGGAGTTCTTTATTAGTAAAAAGGATGATAGATATACGATTCCAATTAAATCTTCATATAAAAATCAGGTTGCGGGAAGTATTGTTGAAGTATCTGCAAAAGGTTCTACTGTATTTATAGAACCACATACGGTTACAAAGTTAAATGTAGAATTGGCTAGTTTAAAAGCAGAAGAAGCGATGGAAGAGTATCAAATTTTAGCGACATTATCAGGAATGGTACTAGAAAACATTTATCAAATAAAAATTAATATGGAACTTATTAGCCAATATGATATGGTATTTGCGAAAGCGAAGTTTAGTAAATCTATCGATGGAATAGAACCGAAGTTAAACGATCATGGCCACATTCATTTAGTGAATTGTAAGCATCCACTTTTAACAGGGAAAGTTGTACCGTTACATTTCGAAATCGGTCAAGAATATCGTAGTTTAATTATTACTGGTCCGAATGCAGGCGGGAAAACAATTGTGCTAAAAACAATCGGTTTGTTAACATTAGCGACAATGTCAGGCCTTCATATTGCCGGAGATAAAGAAACAGAAATTGCTATTTTCGAAAACGTGTTTGTAGACATTGGTGATAATCAAAGTATCGAAAATGCACTGAGTACATTTTCATCTCATATGAAAAATCTTTCTGAGATCATGAGGTTATCAAATAATAATACGCTACTATTATTTGATGAAATAGGAAGCGGTACGGAACCGAATGAAGGTGCGGCGCTTGCGATATCTATTTTAGAAGAATTTTATCTTGCAGGATGTATTACAATTGCAAGTACGCATTACGGTGAAATTAAACGATTTTCAGAAATGCATAGTGATTTTATGAACGCAGCAATGCAGTTTAATAGTGAGACGTTAGAGCCGCTTTATAAATTAGTTATCGGTAAATCTGGTGAAAGTAATGCACTTTGGATTGCAAATAAAATGAACGTAAAAGAGCATGTATTGCAAAGAGCGAAAGAGTATATGGGAAATAAAGAGTATCGTTTAGAGCGAGTGAATGAAAGTAAAATTAGAAAACCGAAATTCGTGCAAGAAAAAAGAGAAGAGCACTATGAATACAAAAAAGGGGACCGTGTGAAATTATTAGATCATAACGACTTTGGAATCGTCTATAAGGAAAAAGATAATTTCTATAATGTCGTTGTATATTATAACGGTGAATTTATGGAAGTGAATGTGAAACGTATTACTTTAGAGGTAGCAGCGAAGGAATTATACCCAGAAGGATACGATTTAAATACGTTATTTGTCGATTATAAAGAAAGAAAAATGCAACATGATATCGAGCGTGGATCGAAAAAAGCTCTTCGTAAAATTGAAAAAGAAATTAGAAAGAATAGAGGATAATATAGAATGGTAACGATTAGACAAGAACAACAAAACGATTATAGCAAAACAGAAGAAGTTGTAAAACAAGCATTTTTAAATGAAGAATTTAGCGATAAAACAGAACATGAACTTGTTAGTCGTATTAGAAAATGTGATGCGTTTATTCCTGAATTATCAATCGTTGCGGTAGATAAAGAAATAGTTGGTCACATTATGTTATCAAAAATTACGATAGAACAGGATGGAACTTCTGTAGAATCATTAGCACTTGCACCAGTTTCAGTTGCCCCAAGCCATCAGAAGAAAGGAATTGGTGGAAAGCTTATCGCAGCTGCTATAGAAAAAGCGACAGAACTTGGGTATGGATCAGTTGTTGTGTTAGGACATCAAGAGTACTATCCGAGATTCGGTTTTAAGAAAGCAAGTGATTGGAATATAAAAGCGCCATTTGAAGTGCCGGATGAAGTGTTTATGGCAATGGAATTAAGAGAGAATGCTCTTCAAGGTGTTGAAGGAGTTGTACAGTATTCGGAAGCTTTTTCTGGATAAGAATAGCCATTAAGGTAAAGGAAATATAATCATAAAAGACGCTATCTTTTTGTAGGAATATACAGAAAGGATGGCGTCTTTTTTATGAAGAGGATCCGCTTACGTATGTTTTGCTCTATGGATAATCGAGATGTTAAAATTGATATAGAAACCTAAGGGGAGAGAATAATATGAAGAAGCAAGCAACTGATAGTAATGTATTAAATGAAAATAAAGATAATCAAGTTACGTTATATGTTACAAGACACGGTAAAACTATATTAAATGCTAATCATCGCGTGCAAGGTTGGGCAGATTCTCCATTAGTAGAAAAAGGCGTTGAAGTTGCCGAAAACTTAGGAACTGGATTAAAAGATATTCATTTTACTAGAGTATATAGTAGTGATAGCGGTCGAGCGATTGAAACTGCTAATTTAGTATTAAAATATAATGAGCAATCAAAGTTAAAGCTTGAGAAAAGAAAAGATTTACGTGAATTGAACTTTGGTACTTTTGAAGGTGAAAAAGTTGAAATTATGTGGGATGCTATCGGAAAAGCTGCGGGTGTTACATCAGCAGACGAACTCATGAAGTATTCTGTTGAAGAAGTTATTAATCTGATTAGGGCAGCAGATCCTACAAAACAAGCGGAAGATTGGGAAGTATTTTCTACTCGCATAAAAAAAGAGATTAACAAAATTAGTGAAGAAGCTGCTAAAAATGGTGGTGGTAACGTTTTAGTTGTAGTTCATGGACTAATGATTACCACATTAATAGAAATGCTAGATCGTAGCAAAACAAAACTTGGAGTAGAAAATGCTAGTGTGACGAAGATTTTATATCAAGATGGAATATACACCGTCGAATCAGTTGGAGATATGAGTTATGTTGAAAAAGGAAAAGAAAGCGTGGAAATCTAATAATATCTCAATTAGAAATAAGAAAAGGAGGCTAGAAAAATCTAGCTTCCTTTTCTTATTTCGTATATCATTTGTGCATTTGAATCGGAATATTCTGTTAAAAATATACCGTGAGAATTATTGTGATGATATAGTAAGAGGGTAGGAACAACAAATCGTCTTGCAGCTTATTGGATGGATAGTAGTATAGTCTTACATCTTGAAACCATAAGTAAGTTTACGAGAAATAAAACAAAGTAGGGGAACGTGTGAATATGGATCGAATATACTTTGTGGACAATCCGTGGCCTAATGGTCATCGAGTTACTAATTTTAAGTGGAGTGCACATTTTAAATATGCAGAGGAAGAAGGGGTAAATGGTATAGCTGGTTTGTATTTTGATTTACATTTAGAGACTGCGGATTATGATGAGGAAGAAGATGAAGATGATGAGGAAGAAGATGATTGGCACGCGAAGATTGTATGGAACAACTTCCATAGATGCACTTTGTCATCAGAAGAATGGGATTTTAAAGGGTTTCGTGTAGGAAGTGATGAGGCGCCTTTTGATTTGGATATGCTAAATGGGAAGAGATTTGCAATTGATTTTTTATCCGAAGATGAGCAGAAGAACTTAGATTTAGAGTTAACTGCATTTGACATTTATTTACTTGGACATGATGCGTCAGCCTTTCATAATATTAAGTTTACTAGATTAGAAGGGCAGACGTATCAAATTGAATGGAAAGGGAAATTGGCACTTGCGTATATTGGTGATTATGAATTTAAATATGATTTTCATACACTAATTTCCTCAACATCATTTAGTGGAATTAATATTCCTAATGAAATAACTGATCATGAGGCATACGTTTTGTTAAAAAGATTTGTTAGTAATCCAGTATTGTTTGAATTGCAACATGATAATGGGGATAGACGATTTGTATTTAAATAAAAATATATTGTTGTCGTTGCCTTTACAAAACTATAATGTTTTCAATTTATTTGATTGATTTTTAAGAGGAAGAGTAAGTGATATAAAAACTATACTTTTTAGGTGAGGGACGATATAGTCTGGCGATACATAGGAGGGGGCTTTTCCACCGTATATGAGGTTTTGAACATGAGTAAAGGTCATACGGTGTTCGGCATAGTTAATAATTTCGGTGTCGAAAAATTTAAATGAAATAATAAATATTATGTTATTTATATTCAATTCTAAGTAGAAAAGAATTTTAACAATTATATGGAGAAGTGATTATGTTGATTAAAACAGTTCATTTTTTATTTGGAAAACCATGTAAAAAAGGTGATTCGTTCCAAACTAAGTTTCCACGTTTTATTTATTGGAGTGCAGTTGTATTTTATTTTTTTGGAATGATATTCTTTGGGATTTTTTCTTTTATTGATACTGTATTTATTGGATCGTTGATATCCGGAGGTTTGTTTTTTCCTTTAATATTTAGATTCGTTTATTTTATAAACTTAAAAATGAGGGGCCTAGAAAGAGAAGTATAGACAGAAAAAATATAAATAACAGGGTTATTGAAAAGAAGCGAACTTGAGCATAAATAACATTTAAAAAGGAAGCAAAGAAATACATTCTAGCTTCCTTTTTTTAATTGGAACGATTATGGAATTAATAAAATCTTTCCAGTGCTTTTACGGCTTTCTAATAATTCATGAGCACGGGCACCGTCTTGTAAAGAGAACGTAGTAGGACTCGCAATGTTTAGTTTCCCGTTCGTAATCCATTCGAATAATTGAGAGGAACGTTCTTTTCGCTCCTCGTAAGATGTAAGTACATTCCAAAGGTCTCCACCAGTTAAAGTTTTTGAAGTATCCATAAGCATACGTGGATCAACTAGCGCAGGATTACCTCCAGCCATTCCGTAAAATACGACAGTACCACCAGTTTTAGTAGCCTTAAAGCTGTCTTCTAATGTAGAACCTACTGATTCATACACAACATTTACCCCGGCACTATTAGTCACTTCAAGTACATTCGTATGCCATGCCTCTGTATATAAAAATACGTGATCGGCACCAGCTAACGTTGCTATCTTTGCTTTTTCTTTTGATGACGTTAGACCGATCACTTTTCCGCCTTGTAGTTTAATCATTTGAACGAGAAGTTGACCAACACCACCAGCTGCAGCTTGTACTAAAGCTGTATCACCTTGTTTTATTTGATAGCTATCTTTCGTTAAATAATGTGCAGTTAATCCTTGTAATAGTACAGAAGCGGCTGTTTCAAAAGAAATAGAATCTGGAAGTG
Organism: Bacillus sp. H1a; assembly: GCF_000633475.1. Classification (NCBI taxonomy): domain Bacteria; kingdom Bacillati; phylum Bacillota; class Bacilli; order Caryophanales; family Bacillaceae; genus Bacillus; species Bacillus sp. H1a. Next base: position 19,712 of record NZ_AYMH01000054.1, read on the forward strand.
GAATTGCTTTTTCTGAAGGAACGGCAACTAATTCTGCATTTGCAAATGGGACATCAGCAAATGCAATGCGGTCTCCAGGATTGATTGTAGTAACGTCGGCTCCTACTTTTTCAACAATACCAGCCCCTTCATAACCTAATATATAAGGCGGGTTGCCAGCGAGATGATAATCGCCACGGCGTCTATAAATATCAGCGAAATTTAAGCCAATTGCTTTCGTACGAACAAGGATTTCATTTGGATTTATGATTGGATCAGGTATTTCTTTATATTGTAGTACATTAGCGTCTCCGAATGTTTCGAAACAAAGTGCTTTCATATGGAATACCTCCATTTATATTGTTTGTATATATTTTTTATCATACAATACAAATATCAATAGACAAAGAGGATTATTTCGATGGAATCAATCGGGAATTTCGATTGAAAAGAGGGATGATAAATGGAGATAAAACAATTAATTACATTTAAAGTAGCTGCAGAAAGCTTGAATTTTACCCAAACTGCGAAGAAATTAAACTTTGCCCAATCGAGCGTAACAGCACAAATTAAAACGTTAGAGGCTGAGCTCGGTACGCCATTGTTTGAGAGATTAGGAAAACGTCTTTTCTTAACTGAAGCGGGGAGGAAGTTTCAATTATATGCGGATAAGATGATTGCGCTCAGTAACGAAGCGAAAATGGCTGTGAAAGATGATGAGGAAATAGCAGGTACGTTAATAATTGGTGCGCAAGAAAGTCAATGTACATACAGGCTTCCTTCCATATTAAAAAGGTTTAAAGCACAATTCCCTCAAATAAAGCTTATATTTAAACCTGCTCATTCCAATAAAGATGCGAAGGAACAACTGATGGAGGGGAAAGTAGATCTTGTATTTATTTTGGACGAATGTAAAACAGAAGATGTTTTACATGTGGAGCCACTTATGAAAGAAGAATTAAAAGTAGTAGCTGCTCCGGGGCATCGTTTACTTGAACAACCTTCCGTTTCTACAAAAGATTTAGAGAGTGAAACACTTTTATTAACAGAACTAGGTTGCTCGTATCGAACTTTATTTGAAGATCTATTTCGTGCTGAAGATGTATACCCAGCAAATAAGATTGAGTTTGTTAGTGTCGAGGCAATTAAACAATGTGTCATTGCAGATTTAGGCATAGCTGTTTTACCAGCGATAGTAGTAGAAAAAGACATACGAGAAGGAACGATAAAAGAGTTACATTTAGAAAATACAATCACTCCGATTTATACACAAATTGCTTGGCATAAAGATAAATGGATGACAGCTCCGTTACAGCAATTTATTGAGGTAACGAGGGAGTCTTTTACAAAGAAGTAAGTGGAGAAATATTTGTTTTATATGAAAGAAGAATAGCATTTTTGTATAGAGAGAACCGATACTTGGGTGAAACAAGTATCGGTTCTTTATAGCATATTTTTATAATCACTTTTGAGTATTGCCATAATAATTTCATCCGAGTACGTATCGTTATAAAATAAGGATTGACGTAAGGTTCCTTCTTTTACAAACCCAACCTTTTCATAAGCCTTAATTCCGCGTGAATTATGACTAAATACTTCTAACTGTAAACGGTTTAATGTGAGTTGTTCAAAAACAAACCTTAAAACTATTTTAATAGCTTCAGTTCCGTAGCCTTTCCCTGTTAATGGAATAGAAGCCATTGATATTCTGAATCCTGCTCCTTTGTTCCCCTCATCGATATTTAAAATTGATAACTCTCCAAGCATTTCGTCAGTGCCTTTTAAACAAATAGCGAAATCATAGCGACTTGAATCATTATTTATATTATCTATATGTGTTTTAATTTGCTCCAATGAAAAAGTAGGTTTGGTTCCAGTCATATATCGTATTACTTCATCCGTTGTACTTTCTAATATAATGGGTGCATCTAGCTCACAAAGAGGCCTTAAATAAATTCTTTCACTCTCTAAATTCATTATAATTTTTCTCCTTAAGGTTAGTGATAGAGTATATAAATATTTTTGATCTACATTGAAGAAGAGTTTTATTTTGTGTGTTGTTTGAAAAGTATGTGTCTTACTTTGATGTTACATGAATTTTATAATGGTATGGTATACCTAAAACAAATAATAAAAGTTTTATACACAACAAAATGTATCAACAAGTTTTTTTGATAATACTATTATTATTGCTTTTCATTCCGCTTTTAAATGAACACGAATTTTTTATAGATATTTTTAGTGGAAAATAAGCATTTCCCACTAATTTGCACCGTAGTTAAACAAGAATTAAATAACGTTATTGTCACTTTAAAAGAGCATGTTTTGATTGGTTCTCAAAACATGCTCTTTTTTTGTTCGTTTATCCCGTATTAACGGATAGTGAGACTCCAACTTCGAACCTTGACTGAAGCAAAGTAGGTAGGTAGGAGTGGGCCTATCCATAAAAGTCTGATAGAGTATGGAGGTTCCTTTAATGTTTTGGAATAATTTAGCATAAGTGATTTTCATATCTCTAAATTTATGCTCTAATTAAAATAAAGGAGGCAAGTAAATGGGGAATGAGATTAAACGATATGTAATATGCACTTTTATATTTACATGGATACTATGGGGGCTATTAATTAGCTTAATAAAATTAAACATTACGACATTTGGTACACCGTTAGCGATGATATTATTTATTTTCGGGGGGATCATGCCGGCAATCATTGCAATTAGTTTAAAGAAAAAATATGGATCAAAAGAAGAGTTCAGAGTGTTTATTAAAAATATTGTTAATCCTAGGCATCACTTTGTATGGTATGTTCTAATCGTTGTTCTAGCTTTTATTAGCTGTTATCTTCCAACGATATTTGGTGGAGCAACGATGCAAAAATCATTATACGTGGTATTACTTAGATTTCCAATAATGATCATTGGTGGCGGTCTTGAAGAAATTGGATGGAGAGGGTTCTTACAACCTGCCCTTCAGAAAAGGTTTTCGGCATTTTTTAGTACGGTTATTGTGAGCGTTATATGGGCTATTTGGCACTGGCCGTTATGGTTTATTCCAGGTACGAATCAAACTCAAAGGGATTTTATAGCCTTTATAATTACGACAATTGCCGTATCTTTCTTACTAACTACAATTTTTAATGCAACTAAAAGTATTTTTATGTGTCTAATTTTTCATGCGCTTCTTAATTCTTTTTGGACTGTGTACGTGCCAAATGATAAAGTTTTACCAGCATTTTCAACTTTTATTTTCGGAATTTTCGTTTTTATTGTGTATAAAGTGGTAATAAAAAGAAAAAACTCTTATTGATTAGGTAACTGAAATAATAAAAGGAAACATATTAATATATTTTTTAATGGATATGAAACTAAGCAATAAGAACACGACACAAACATAATTAAAATATAATAAAAGTCTTCAAGTTTGTGCCGCAAGAAAATTTGCAAAACTATAAACAACATCAAAAAGAATGAAGGGCCTTTCCATTTACATAAACAATGTTAACGACAGTTATAGTGGTTCATTTGTTAGAACAATTGAATTAACTAAGGTCTGTGTCAGGTGGAGTGTATCCAAGGTGACGAGCCATTGATACGATCTGTCCTTTATGATGAAATTCATGAGTCTCTGTATGAGTTAATAGCCATAGCGGAGTTGTACTCCAAGGTCCTTTTTGCCATTTTACTTCATTTGCTATATTTTCGAGCCAACGGTCATTGTATTCATCTAAAAAGCGTTGTACAGTCTCATCTACTAACTTAAATCTAGCGCGAACCTTTTCGACATTTGCATGTTCAATTTCATAATCGCTAGCAAATGAAAAATCTGCTCGTTTTTGCTTAAATGCGAATGATCCGAGCCAGTATCGATAGCAATCAGCTACATGAATATGAGTTTTTATAATGCTACCGTTTCCGAAATTCGGAACTGTGCTGTGCAATTTTTCTAATGGGATTTCTTCTAAAAACGTAAATAGAGTTTCTCTTGTAGAACTAATAAGATTATATTGTTGTTTTAAAACATCTAGCATGCAATTACACTCCTCTTTTGTTTACTGAAATGTTTGTACGGTAAGTAATTCTATATTTACGAGGGTTGTACCTTTTTATCGTATTGCCGGAGTGCGCTAAGCATATTAGGTGTATTTCTTAATTGTTTCTGGTAGATTTATAAATAAATTGTATATAAAAAAGGGGAACGATAGAGTGAATAGAATAGTTGGTTTGAAACAATTTGAAATTACACGTGGAGCATTAATTAAATTTATGGAAACGTTAGATGATAAAACTGCGGATACGCAGCCAGATGGCTTTAATAACACAATCCGTTGGCATATCGGTCACGTGTTAAGTGCAGCAGAAACTTTCATGTTTGGAAGAGAGTTTAAACACTTACCAACTGAATATCCAGGTATGTTTGGATATGGATCAAGACCATCTAAATGGGAAACAGAAGGGCCATCATTAGAAGTGTTAACGTCTCAATTAAAAGAACAAGCAGAGCGTATTAATGCAATTCCAGAAGAAGCATTTGAAAATAAACTTCCAGAGCCATTTTTAGGGTTGGAAACAGTAGGAGAGCTTTACGGTATGATGCTTTATCATGAGGCGGATCATATTGGTCAAATGAAAGCGATGGAACGTATTATTAAAGCTCTATAGATTTGAAAAAGCAAAAAAACGAAATCCGTCTAGGATTTCGTTTTTTTATTGAGCAAGCAAAGAAAGTTAGTTGTTTATAATATGTATTTATATAATAAGCATTATCCCCTTGACTGCTTCAAATGTTTGAGTTGTGTAACAATCATAATACTAATGACAACGAGTAAAAACCATGAGCTAATTTTACTAAGGTGAACGAGGTTCCATGCTTCCCGTTGATTTGGATATTGCCACGCCCCGAAAAATGTTGCGATGTTTTCTGCAATCCAAATAAAGAATCCAATTAGGAAAAAGGAGAGTACGAGCGGCATTTTATATGTAACTCCTTGTAACGAAAATTCTACAAATGTCCGAAAGAATACAATGAATAAAAGTAAGGTTAATACCCATCTAAAGTCATATAGAAAATGATGTGTGAAAAAATTGAAGTAAATCATAGCTCCTAACGGTATTGCAAAAATAGCCCTCGGCCAATTATACATTTGTAAATGCAATCTTCTCCACGCTTGGCATATGTAACTTGCGACACTCGCATACATAAAACCACTGTAAAGCGGAACACCTAAAACTTTTGAATACGCCTCTTCAGGATAACTCCATGATCCAAAGTGCACTTTATATATTTCTAGTAAAAGTCCAATCAAATGAAAAACAGTAATTACTTTCAGCTCATCTTTCGTTTCAAGTCCGGTTTTATACATTATATATTGCATAAGAAGACATACAATGAGTATGAAATCATAGCGATATAACCCTGGAATGGAAACGAGTTTTGATACAGCGAGTGTTAAAAAAATAACGACAGGGAACAAACAGGATAATGCTTGTTCGTAAGTAAAGTGTAGTAGTTGTTTTACATAAAACATTTTTTCACCTTCGATATACGTATTTGGAAAATTAAAATAATAACTTAGTATACTATAAATTTGAAAATATAACACCGCGCTATTTTGCATGTATTTGTAAGTTCTAGAAGGGAATTGTAATAAGTATTTTAATATTTTAACAAAGTAAAAAAATAGTTTGCTATTTAAAAAAAGTGGGGATATAATATCTAAATGAAAATGATAATTATTATCAATAATGATTATAAATAAAAAATTATTATAAAAAACAACTGAATATAAAGGATGAAATGAAACATGTTACATAAGTCTACTGTACATGCTGGCAATAATCGCTGGATACATATTAAGTTCGTATGTTTTATGAGCTTAACAATTTTATGTTTAATTGGGTCTATATTTTTAGCCATTGCATTCGGTGCAAAGGATATTCATTTACAAACGGTGTGGGCAGCGGTTTTTGATTACAATCCAAAATTAACGCAGCATCAAATTATTTATGAATTAAGGCTCCCGAGGGTAATTGGCGCGGCAGTTGTAGGAGCTGCTTTTGCAGTCGCTGGGGCTGTTATGCAAGGGGTAACACGAAACCCTTTAGCTGATGCAGGTGTACTAGGAATAAATGCAGGTGCGATGTTTGTAGTAGCACTTAGTTTTGCTTTTTTCCCGCATATGCCGTATTCCTATTTAATGATTGTCTCCTTTATTGGAGCTGTTTTAAGTACAGTACTCATTTTTATTATCGGATCGGCAACATCAGGCGGGTTAACACCGATGAGGCTAACGATTGCAGGAGCAGTTATGGCAGCGCTTTTACATTCGTTAAGTTCAGGTATAGCAATTTATTATGATCTAAGCCAAGATTTAGCGTTTTGGTACGCTGGTGGAGTTGCAGGGGTAAAGTGGGATCAATTGAAATTTTTAGTTCCTATTATTCTTATAACGATTGTTTTTGCGACAGTGCTAGGGCGGTCTATTTCACTTATATCAATGGGGGATGATGTTGCTACGAATTTAGGTGTGAAAACGAACCGAACGAGAATACTTGGGATGATTATAGTAGTCATTCTTGCAGGTGTATCTGTTTCAGCTGTTGGTTCCATTGGGTTTGTAGGACTTGTCATTCCGCACATCGCTAGAAAATTAGTAGGTGTTAATTATCGGCTTATTATTCCTATGTCAGCATTATTAGGTGCTATGTTATTAGTTTTAGCTGATTTAGGGGCAAGAACAGTAAATCCTCCTAAAGAACTTGCGATAGGAATTATGGTAGCTCTTGTTGGGGTTCCGTTCTTCCTCTATATAGCACGTAAAGTTGGGAGGGAGCTATAAGTGAAAGATCTTTTTAACACGGATAAAAAGAGGGCTATTACTGTAACTACAATTTTCGGATGTATAAGTATCGCTGTAATTTTGATTAGCTTAAATACGGGGACGCTGAGTATTGCACCGCTCAAAGTGATTCAAACGCTTTTTGGTTATGGTGATTTTGAGAGTGCAACAGTGCTATATGATTATCGTATGCCAAGAATTATAATCACAATGTTAGCAGGTATCGGCCTTGGCGTGTCTGGTGCGATTTTGCAAGGATTATCTCGTAATGCACTCGCAGATTCAGGTATTCTCGGATTACATTCGGGTGCATCTTTCGGGCTTATTGTCTTCGTTACTCTCTTTCATTCTATTAATGAGAGTGCATCGATTTTAATACCGTTATTTACATTTGGCGGGGGAGTGTTAGCTGCATTTCTTATTATTTTACTTGCGAGTGACCGTTCAAAAGGTTTACTTCCTATTAGACTTATTCTCGTTGGTATTGCAGTTTCAGCTGGCTTTAGTGCAATTTCGTTATTTTTCTCTCTCAAGTTAAATGATGAGACGTATACGTTCGCTTCTAGATGGCTAGTTGGTAATGTGTGGGGAAGAGATTGGATTCATGTCCTTGCATTATTGCCGTGGATTTTTATATTAACCCCGTATGCATGGCTAAAATCTAAAACGTTAAATGCACTGTCACTAGGTGATAGTGTAGCAGCAGGACTTGGTGTTTCTGTTCAAAAAGAACGTTTATTACTTTTAGCTACAGCAGTTGGATTATCTTGCGCGAGTGTATCGATGGCAGGAGGGATTGGTTTTATCGGCTTAGTTGCTCCGCATATTGCAAGAAAGTTAGTAGGTACTACATATCAACACTTTCTTCCGCTAGCGGGTATTATCGGAATGATTATTTTAGTACTCGCAGATACGATAGGGCGCTCCTTATTTGAGCCAAATTCTATTCCAGCTGGTGTAGTAGTAGCGGCTTTAGGAGCACCGTATTTTCTTTATTTACTTACAAAAACAAAATAAACACTTCAAAGAGGAGAACATATGAAAAAGAAACTTACTATTTTATTTAGCATTATGTGTATTGTAGTATTATCAGCATGTGGTCAAACGAAATCTAGTGAAGAGGCAACTAAAAAAACTGAAAAAAGTAATGATCCAAAAATTGCTTCTATGTCTATTCATTTAACGAATGATTTACTTGCATTAGGAATTACACCAGTAGGTTCTGTTATTGGTGGAGATTTAAAAGATTTCTTACCACACGCGAAAGAGCAGTTGAAAGATACGAAGAAACTCGGTGTTGTAACAGATCCAAATATGGAAGCATTGCTTCAATTAAAGCCATCTGAAATTTATGTTGATGAAAAATATGCTGGCAAAGATTTAGCGAAATACGAAAAGATTGCAAAAACACATGCTTTCAATTTAGATGAAGGTACGTGGAGAGATCATTTAAAAGAAGTTGGTAAGCTTGTAAACCGTGAGAAAGAAGCAGATAAATATATTCAAGACTATGAAGAGCAATCAAAACGAGTAAAAAGTTTAATAGATAAAGAGTTAGGTAATAACGAAAAAGTAATGGCAATTCGCGTTACTGCAAAAGAATTGCGTGTATTTAGTACGAAAAGACCGATGGGACCAATTTTATTCCAAGACTTAGGATTACAACCCGCAAATGGTGTAGAGAAAATTGATGGAAACCGTCCTTTCGAAGTCATTTCACAAGAAGTATTACCTGACTTTGACGCAGATGCGATTTTCGTTGTCGTAAATAGAGACGATAAAGCAAAAGCAGCATTTAAACAACTACAAGAAACACCAATTTGGAAAGACTTAAAAGCTGTTAAAGGTAAGCACGTATACATTATTAATGACCAACCATGGCTTGACTATTCGGCTTTAGGAAACAAAATGGCAATGGATGAAGCAGAGAAAATGTTTACGAAGTAATATCGTCTTGTTGTTAGGAAGGCCCTCTAAATTTGGAGGGTCTTTTTATCGTTGTTATTGTTAGAATAAACAAAAAATACACAATGAAGTCGATCTTTTTTATTTTGTGAATTTTTGAGAATAAGAGATTTTCGATTAGAATATGATATTAAAATCGAAGCGAGTGTAAAAAATTACAATTATGAAAGAGGTGTTTAAAGATGGAGCAAGATGAGATTTATTTACGAGCTAAAAAAAGGGTGGAGAATTTAAAAGCATTTTACGTTCATTTAACGCTCTATATACTAGTTAATCTGATGCTTTTTTTAATAAATGTAATCTCTGATTCAAGTAAATTATGGTTTTTATATCCACTTGGAGGTTGGGGAATAGGTATTGTTATACACGGTTTGACAACTCTTCCATTAGGGATATTCGGAAAAGAATGGGAAGAACGAAAGATTAAAGAATATATGGAGAAAGATAAGTAAATCTTTTTCTTTCATATCTTTCTTGCATGGGGCGTTTCCTCCAAAAAGATTTTTTAATGTAAATAATATTATATTCTTGTTTCAAGCACGTAAAAAGGTCGCTTCCGTTTGCAGACCTTTTATGAATAAAAGTACATGATGTATTATATCTATTTGTAATATGTTTTCGTTTCATGGTATGTATTGTAAGGTCGCAATATCAAAAAATCATATGAAAACTGTACTGTATTCTAGTCAAAATAAGAACCCTCCTACAATTAGGAGGGTTCTTATCTTTCATATAAGTGAATCCGATTTTATGATTTTGAAAATGACTGTCGTATGTTATACCCCTAAAACGCAGACTGATCAGAGCATGCTCTGACTTCATTGTTATACTAGTGTCTATGATTGAACTCAATATGATAGTAATAGGTAGATTTCACCTAACGTATAATCTTCTGCTTTTTTTCCTCGGCGCTTGCAACTGATATTTGACTACATAACAAACCAAGTGATAATGTAGCGCCAACTAATGCTTTGTTTAATTTTATAAAACTTTCCTACTTTCTGAATGTTTATATAACGCGCATTTATGATATGATGATTTCTGATGGAAGTAAAGGGTTATTTTCCTAATTGTTTAAAAAATAGGAAATAAAAGGAGACGGGCGTAATGAAGCGGAAGGTGCTATTTGCGATAATAGTCGTTGTTTTAATTGGATTTATCATTTACTATAATCGTACAATTGAATCAAAAATACAGGGATTTCCTGTACCTGCTCGTGCGGAATATGTACATCAGGAAGAGCATAAGGATTATGAATACAACGGAACATGTTTTTCAAACGGATTACCCATTGATTATCAGCTAGGAATTTGGTTAGCTGGATGGAAAACACAGAGAGCAGAAGGCGCAATGATTCAATATAAAAAGAACGATAGAGTTGTTGTTTTAATACAAGGTGGGAATGCCATTTACATTTACGAAGAAGGTAGTAAAAAATAGGCTAGATTTTGAATGTACTTAAATAAGAGATGTTTAATATCTCCTCCCATATATTCATTAATACAAATTGCTAAGCTAATAATTAAAAACCAAAAAGTGAAATATCTTAATAATAAGCTGAACTTCATAATAATTTATCTCCTTAACAAAATTTAGCAGATTAATCCTAAAACAGCTTTATCCTAAAACAACATATTTATGTTATAAAGATAGAATAACAGCTTACAAGACTGGAATACCTTCTGATGTTTTAGATCAAAATAAAGTTTCTTATAGGGATTCTACCGCATCGCTATCAAACTAACAAAAGAAAATCCCCCATGCCTCTCAAGATAATATTTTGAAGTATCCCCAAAACGAAAATTTTATTATTTTACGGTTATTTATGAGGATTCATCTCACTTTTTCGTTTTGAGGAACAACCAATTTCTTAAGTTGATGGGCATGGGGATGTGCCAATGTCAGCGCTTATTGTAAGTATCCTGTTCATACAACAGTTCAAGGGGCAAGGGGATAAATAGGCTAGAATAATTATCCCCGCTATTTAAAAAAGGGAGAGTTTCAAATGACAATTAATCTTTTTCAGGATAAAACTATTAAATTATCAGCTATTAGAGGAACTGATGCTGAAGTAATGGCTGTGTGGCAAGAGGATAGTGAGTATTTAAGAAATGTAGATACAGACTTAGCATTCCCGCAATCTTTACATGAAATATCAAATGATGAGCTATTAAAGGGGCGGAGATCGAATAGTATTTCTTTCATGTTAAGAACGGTTCAAGATGATCGTCTAATTGGTTTTGTTGCAATTCATGGTATAGAGTGGAATAACAGAACAGGTTTATTAGCAATTGGAATAGGAGATGCAAATGATAGGGGAAAAGGATATGGAAGAGAAGCAATACATCTTATTTTAAGGTATGCTTTCTATGAAATGAATTTACACCGGATCGGCCTCGACGTTATTTCTTATAATAAAGCAGCCATTGCACTGTATAAACAGATGGGTTTTCAGATGGAAGGGTGTATGAGAGAAGCAGTTCAGCGAGATGGAAAGTGCTTTGATCGTATGATTATGGGGATATTGCGGGATGAATGGATAGAGCTGCAAGATTAAAAATACATTCCATATTATATATGTAGTATGCAGGAGATATAACAATAATTGGCGAATTTTTACAGTGTACTGATTGAACTTATAAGGAGTTATGCAAAATGAACTTAGAAAAAGCAAAACCAGTAAATGAAGAGGTCGCTGAATTAAAAGAACTAATTAAAGAATTGCACGGAAGTGTACACCAACTTCAAAGTGAAGTGCAGCAACTAAGGCACGAAAGACCAGTTGTTGAAGTGAGAAAAGGTGTTCAATTATCGCCAGCAATTATCGGACAAATTGGTGGGATTATTTTAGGTGGATTAGCAATTATAGGTATATTTTGGTGATGGAAAAAGGTATGCGGCGTAGTGCTGCATACCTTTTTGTATTGTTTGAAAGTTTTCGTCATTTGTTGGTAAGTAAATAGCATGTCCTTTACATTAAGTAACGTAAATATATGTAAGCATGTGATAATAATAATGCGATGATTGTTAGTGGTAAGCCGATTTTTAAGAAGTCCATATAAGAAAATCCATGTCCTTCACGTTTTGCAATACCAGCAACGACTACGTTTGCTGATGCTCCAATTAACGTTCCGTTTCCTCCTAAGCAAGCTCCAAGAGATAACGCCCACCATAGTACTTCGATTTGCGGAGAATCGACAGATAGTCCGAGTCCTGTAGCTAAATCTTGAATAAGAGGGATCATCGTTGCGACAAATGGGATATTGTCAATTGTCGCAGATGCGATGCCAGATACCCATAAGATAAGTATAGCAGCGAAACCGATATCACCATTTGTTACGTCGATTACTTCTTTTGCAAGTGAAGAAATGAGTCCGATATCAATTAACCCGCCAACGAGAACGAATAGTCCAGCGAAGAAGAAAATTGTCACCCATTCAACGTGAGCAAATATATCTTCTATTTCATGTTCTTTCGCACCGATTAACATAAGAAGTGTAGCACCTGTCATCGCAATAACTGCAGCGTCTACATGAATAATAGAATGAAGTACAAAGCCTAAAATGGTTAGTCCTAAAATCGTAATGGATTTTAAAAGGAGGCTTTGATCCTTAATGTAATCCTTTTCATTTAATGCCATTAGTTTTTCGATTTGCTCAGATGTTGTTTTTAGTTTGTTACGATACATGAAGTAAATAATTCCTAATGTAACGATAGAAATAATAAGTACGATTGGAGCTAAGTTTAATAAAAAGGCATTAAAGTCTAAATGCTTATTAGCCGATCCAATCATAATGTTCGGTGGATCACCGATTAGTGTTGCTGTGCCGCCTATATTTGAAAATAGTACTTCTGAAATCAAATAAGGCACAGGATTTACTTTTAAAATACGTGTAATGGATAGTGTAACAGGCACGATTAATAATACGGTCGTTACGTTGTCCAAAAATGCAGAACCGACTGCGGTTAATAGGGATAGTAATAATAAAATGCGGATCGGTTTTCCGCCAGCTGCTTTTGCTGCTTTAATGGCTACAAATTCAAATACGCCTGATTGACTCGTAATATGTACGAGAATCATCATCCCGATTAAAAGAGTGATTGTTTCCCATTGAATATGTGATGTGAAAGCAGTATGTAAATCTACGATTCCAAAAATAATCATAATAGCAGCACCGAATAGTGCGATTACAGCACGATTCAATTTCTCGGAAATAATAAAACCGTATGTGACTAAAAATACGGCAATTGCAAAATAATATTGCCAATTTGCTACTTCATGTACTGAGTGTTCCAAGCATGTCACCTTCTTTAAATTATGTATTCAATTGTCGAAATGTATCCCTCTACATAAAATATATTGTAGCAAATTCAAAAAAGAAAGAAAACTGTTTAACAAAGTGAAAGAAAAAATGATGATTTTACATATCATATAAAAAATATAAAAAACACAGTGCAAATTATTAGGAAAAGTGAGCGTTGTCCTCTAATATAGAGATAGCAATTTACATTATTTTTGCGTAAAATGGTTTAAAGAGGTGAATTCCGATGGAAATAGTAAAAGATAGTTCTCTTATTCAAAATGAAATTGAACGTTTTGTAAATAAAGATGTATATATTCATTTAGAAACGACGAACGGAGCGTATGCATCACACATAAATGAAAAGATGATGACAGTTGGTGCTTTCATTCGAAATGCAATTATCCGCTTTGAACGCGGGAAGATAACTGGAACAAACCCATACCGAGTGGGTCTGAAAATGGATCACGGATGGGTATATGCTGAAGGTATTACGCATTGGGAAGTAGATGACCAAAAGCGTTTATTACTAGCTGGACATGATAATTTAGGTCGCCTAGCAGTTGCGCTTGAATTAAGCTTAACGCCATTTAAATAAGAAGGAGGGGAAAAGAATGGAGAGACATGTACTTGTTGTATTTCCGCATCCAGATGATGAAGCATTTGCTGCGGGAGGAACAATTCGCTTATTAACAGATCAAGGAGTACCTGTAACGTATGCATGTGGTACTCTTGGACAAATGGGACGTAACATGGGTAAGAATGTATTCGCTAACCGTGAAACGATTCCAAATATCCGTGAAAAAGAATTAAAAGATGCATGTGAAGCGATGGGGATTCAAGATTTAAGAATGCTCGGTTTCCATGATAAAACGTTAGAGTTTGAAGATGTTGATTTCGTTGCAGACAAAATTGAAGCAATCATTCAAGAAGTAAATCCATCTCGAATTATTACATTTTATCCTGAGCATGGCGTACACCCAGATCATGATGCATTTGGCCGTGCTGTAGTTCGCGCTGTATCACGTATGCCAAAAGAAGAGCGTCCAGTCATTCATGCAGTTGCAATTACAAAAAATCGTGAAGCTGTACTAGGTGAACCGGATGTTGTAAATAATATTAGTGAAGTATTTGAACATAAGTTAGCTGCACTAGGCGCGCACCGTTCACAAACAGAAGCAATGCTTGAAGACACGCATGCAAAAATAAAAAATAAAGATGCAGCAACATTAAAATGGCTGCAACTTGAACAATTTTGGACTTATAAATGGGAGTAGGCTAGAAGGATACCTTTTAGTAGCTCTTACATAGAAAAAGCGCCGTCACTTGTGATGGCGCTTTTTCTTGTTGAAGTGTGGTGTGTTATGTTTGTTGATTAGTCAATCCATAATCTTTAAGGTACGAATGTATGTATATCCCTGTATCTGGTGAATTATCATGATTGGCTCAAGAAGTTCAAAGCTGCTTATGCCTGTGCTACCATTTTTCAGATTAACCATGATTTTAGCTACAAGGGTGCTGTCTCATCCGTGAAATAGCCTACTTTTCGGACAACCTCTTTTTGTATGCTATTTTTTCGTACTAGCCAAATACATTAGCATGTGGAATTTTTCGTCTATTACATGATAATCAAAATAAGGTCCTGGATCTGTACAGTAACCGATATTTTCACTTTGCATGATTTGGAATTCGTGGCCTGATAAATTTTCTTCTAAGTATTTTGGATATAAAATATGCTCGTGGGAATTTGGATATAAGGCTGAAATATTTTTCAAGGATTTGGCCGAGCTATCATAATACGAGTATCCGCCGACAATTGTTGAGCTGCTATGTAAATAGTTTTTTAGAACGTGAATTGGGAACTTCGGATTGAGCAGTGAAAAATCAGTTACTGAAAAACTATCCACAAAAACATCGATGCTAAGCGGTTTTAATGGCAGATTTAAATCAGAATTCAAAATATAAAGGACACGTGGTTTCGGATTCATACGCTCAATTCTGTTTCTAACCTTCTTGAGCATCGCAAGAGAATAGCCACTGAATACATAGGACGCGCTCGTTTCAAGAACATCGATATATTTGGGTAGTGACACAAAAGCGTCAACGTTTGTTTCCACGATTAATTTGTTTTTCAAATCTATATTTTGTAGAACTTTTTGAAACTGAAAATTAATTTTTTCAAATAAGTTAATCATTTTGGGATTGATCTCTTTAATCGTTTCTTTATCGTAAAAATAAGATGGATAAGGGGACGTCTCGTACAAGTTTGCGGTAATGATAATACCATCCTCGATAGCTGCCTCATATTCACAGGAACAAGTTAAACTCCCCGTGTGAATGTAAACTTTTTTAATCGTTACATCTTTCATTTCAAGTGGAATGTGGCACTTCGGACAATAGAGCAGATCTACAAAGGAAAGTGGGATCCCTGTAAGATTCTCTTCTTCAGATGAAGGCGAGCTAGTTTGAACCGCTTTTTCAATTAATTGGATGGCTTTTGATATGTCTTCTTTTTTCTTGGCCAGCTCGTTCTTTTTATCAATGAGCAAGTTGTTGTAGTAGTCGATATCCTCATGATCCGAGAAGTTTGTGACACGCCGATACGATAAAATTCGTTGGATTTCTAGCAATGAAAAATGAAATTTTTTTAGCTCAGTAATAAAAGTCATGTCGTCGAAGCACAATTGGTTCATTTGATACTGAGTGTTTTTTTTGTCTGGTATTAATAATCCAAGTTCAATGTAATAACGAACGGTATCAGTCGTAACATGAAAAAGCTTTGCAAATGTACCAATCTTCATAGATGTCCCCCCGATGAAAAAAAGTGGAGTTACTCCATTTTTTTCGCAAAATGAATTCAAAAAACTCTAAAATGGCTATTGACTTGGAGGAAGCTCCAAGTCATATTATTAATTCAATAAGTGTGAATATTTCGAATATTTTTGAGTGTATTGTAACATACATGTCACGAAAGGAGAAGGATTAGCTATGGATAAGATGGATCGAATGGATACTCTCTCATTGTGGACGGCGACTGCAAACAGCTATGACAAAGGAAAACTTCTTGAAGGAAATGAAGAGGCGGATGTTGTCATTATTGGTGCAGGTTTCACAGGTCTTTCTTCTGCATATCATTTGCAAAAATTAGGGAAGAGTGTCATTGTCCTTGAGCAAGAAACAATCGGATATGGCGCAAGCGGTCGCAACGGCGGGATGGTATTGCCAGGCTATAAGCCGACGATGCAGGAGCTTGCCAAGAAGTATGGTGCCGAAGAGGCGAGACAACTTAACGATCTTTCGCTGCTTAGTGTTGAACTAGTTAAAAACATCATCGATGAGCATCAAATCAATTGTAACTTTAGAAAGACAGGCCACATTGTGGCGGCTTACAAAGCTAAGCATTTTGAAGGATTGAAACTTGAAAGCGAATATTTAAACAAAAATTTTGGATATGAATGTAGCGTGCTTAATCGAAGTCAGTTGCATCAAGAAATCGATTCCCCGCAATATTATGGTTGCCTAGTCGACGACTCGAGTTACTCGTTCCAACCACTGAATTATGCAATTGGTTTGGGAGAAGCAGCTAAATCGATCGGTGCAAAAATCTTTGAGCATTCGAAAGCACTATCTATTGAGTACGGCCGAAATAGTGTGAAAGTTGTTACAGAAAAAGGTGCTGTTACAGCGAAAGACATTATTGTTGCTACAGATGGTTACTCCGGAAAAATCATGACTGAATTGAATAAAGGCGTACTGCCAATTTCGGCACGTATTATTGCTACTGAACAGCTTCCAGAATCATTGGTGAATAGCGTCATTCCTAAAGATCGCATGGTTTTTGATACAAGCAGTTTCCTTTACTATTTCAGACGTACACCAGATAATCGGATCGTATTTGGCGGTGGTGACATTCGTCCAAACTTAGGTGATGCTGTTTATCAAAGTGTTTACGATGCCATGGTTAAAATAATGCCAAAACTAGAAGGAAGCAAGATTGATTACAGGTGGGGTGGATTTATCGGCGTGACAATTGATACGTTCCCGGTTATTGGCAGATCTAAAGAAGGCGCATATTTCGCAACGGGTTATACGGGCCATGGTGCGTCTCTCTCAACATTGTTTGGTAAGTTATTGGCACAATGGATCACAACGGGGAGTGCAGGTGGATATCGATTTGAAAAGGAACGCCTCAAATCATTCCCGTTCTATAATCAGAAAACGATGCTGGTCAATATAGCACATATTGGTTTCAAACTAGTAGATATTATTGCATAAAGGAGAGGTGTTTATGGAAATTAACATGTTCATTGACGGGAAATGGGTAGAAGCGTTATCCGGTGATAGACGAAACATTATTAACCCTGCAACCGGAGAGGTTATTGCAACGTCTGCTCATGGATCAGCGGATGATGCGAAGATAGCAATTAAGGCAGCTCGTAAAGCATTTGACAGCGGAATATGGTCGGGTTTATCGGCGGATGAAAGAGCTGACTATTTATATAAAATTGCAGACCGTCTTGAAGAGAAGACAGTTGAAATTGCCCGTTTAGAAACGGCAAATAATGGTAAGGTTATTCGTGCCACAACCTATGTGGATATTCCTGTATCAATTCAATGCTTCCGCTATTATGCAGACTTAATTAAAGGCATGAAAAAAGAATCTTACACTCGCGAGGATGCTTCGGAAATGATTATTATTCATGAACCGATTGGTGTTTGCGGACTTATTGTACCTTGGAATTTCCCGCTTATGTTAGCTGTTTGGCAAATTGCTCCAGCACTTGCCGCAGGGAATACAATTGTAATTAAACCTGCTGATGTCACTCCTGTAAGCGTATACAAATTGTTTGAAATTATCGAAGAAGTTGGGCTTCCTCACGGAGTGGCAAACTTAGTATTGGGACCTGGCTCAAAAGTTGGGAATGAGCTTGCAGAGAGCCATGATGTTGATAAAGTTGCCTTTACCGGTGGAACAACAACAGGCCAAAGTATTATGCGCGCAGCTGCTGGCAATATGAAAAAAATCACACTTGAACTAGGTGGTAAATCTCCACTTATTGTGTTCGACGATGTGGATTTTGAAACCGCAGTTGATAATGCGATGTTTGGTATTTTCCACAATGCTGGGCAAGTTTGTTCAGCGGCATCTCGTTTGCTTGTGCAAGAGACCATTTACGATAAGTTTGTTGAAAGATTGGCCGAGCGTGCGAACAAAATTGTAGTTGGCAACGGAGAAAATGAGAACATTGAAATGGGAGCTCTCACAAACGAATCTCATATGAATGAAGTGTTACATTATATCCAGAGAGGAATCGAAGAAGGTGCAAAATTAGTTTGCGGTGGTCAGCGCTTAACAGAAAATGGGCTTGATCGAGGATTTTTCATCGCACCAACAATATTTGCTGATGTAAATGAGAATATGTGTATTGTTAAGGAAGAGATTTTTGGCCCAGTCCTTGTTGTACAGAAATTTAAAGATGAGGAAGATGCTATCCAAAAAGCGAATGATTCCATTTATGGATTAGCTGGTGCTGTATTTACGGAAGATATGGACCGAGCGAAACGTGTTATTAGTAAATTGCGTGCGGGAATTACTTGGATTAATAGTTATCATCTTGCTTATGTGGAAGGTCCTTGGGGCGGGTATAAGCAAAGTGGAATCGGCAGGGCGCTAGGTACTGTTGGGCTGGAGCATTTTATGGAAACGAAGCAAATCAATATCCACCAGCATGCCAAGCCTGTAGGTTGGTATGCGAATTAATTGAGCTTAACTTGCTATATAAATTATTTATAAGGGGATATGCTCATGAAAATAGTGGACAACCGTCCGTCATCGAAAATAGAGCAACCAGAAGTAATGAATACGCCGGTGGATGATTCAGTGCTGGGAACCAAAAGTATTCCGTTACTATATTTACGGTTTGCTTTGGCAGGAATTATGGCTAACGTAATTCTAGGAGTTGTATCGGTTATCGATGGCTTTTTCGTCAGTGGCTTTCAGGAGCTAGAAATCGAAGGGATCGGAATTGGATTTACGGTCATGGTTATTACCCGTATGATTGGTGTTCTTTTGGGTGTAGGAGCCGGAGCGGTCATTTCACTTCGACTGGGGAAAGGGAAGATAGAAGAAGCTAGAGGTATTATGGGGCAAACTTTATGGTTTACTCTTTTCCTTTCTTCTTTGTTAGCTATACTTGGGTTGGTCTTTGAAAAGGATATTATGATTTTATTCGGAGCAAGTGATGAAGCGCTTCCGTATGCGGTGCAATATAGCCGACTGCTATGGATTTCGTTGCCATTAACGATATTAGCTGTTGTATTAAGTATTTTAACTAATATCGATGAAAAACCTATATTATCAATGAACAGTTGGTTAGTCGCAGCAGTTGTTGCTGGGATTGCAGAATGGATTATGGTAACGAAGTATGACATGGGGATGATGGGTTCTTCATGGGCTAATACGATTTCGCAATCAATTCCTGTTCTCTTAATCTTTTATTTCTGGTTTGGTAAAACAAAACTTAAGCCAAAAATGAAAGATATGATGATTAATCTCAAAAAGATTGGTGAAGTAGTTTGGACTGGATTTGCATCTTTTTCGAGTCAGTTCATGATGTTTATTGCAATTATTTTCACCAACAACTTACTGCAAAGTTACGGTGGTGGTCTACATGTTGCAGCTTTCACGATTCAAAACGGTTACATTACCAATCTACTTGCCTTAGCAGCGCTCGGCGGGATGACAGGACTCCAACCGATTATTAGTTATAATTACGGTGCAGGAAACCTTGATCGTGTGAAACAAGCAATTAAGATGGGACTCATTTTTACAGTTTCCTTCTTTGTAGTTGTGACAGCTATACTAATCATTTTTGCAGATCCAATTGTGTCATTTTTTTCTGGTGGTAATGCTGAATTGCAGAAACTGGGTATTTGGACGACAGTTGTATTTAATTGTCTGTTTACACTTAGTGCAGTCAGCTTACTTATCTCTGGTTATTTCGAATCACAAGAGAGAAACTGGTCGGCAACGTTTATTAGTGTAAGCAAAATATTGTTGTTCATGTTACCATTTCTATTTGTTTTCCCGAAATACTGGGGTGTAGAAGGGGTATGGTACGCTGCTCCTGCTGCAGAAATCCCAGGTGTTCTCATTGCCATATATTTTATGAAAAAAGAGTTTAAACGTTTAAAAGATCCAAATGTTAAGCCGGTAGATTTATAGGAACGTATTCTGTCAAAATTACCAATTAGAAAGAGAGGGAATTATCATGTTTTTTGCGAAAAAACTTACAGCAGAAGAAGCTGAGCAACTAGGTGCCTACACATGGGAACCATGGGTAGGCGAACCGAATAAAGGAACGTGGCATGTAGAAGAACAGGAAGTTTTCTATGTGACAGACGGTGAAGTGTTTATTACTGTTGATGGGAAAAAATATCATATTACAAAAGATTGGGTTGTTTCCTTGGCTAAGGATCTTGTTTGTGAATGGGATTGCCCAGTATTTTTGAAAAAGAATTATAAGATGAACCACGAGATTATTCTGAAATAATGTGAACTGGGGAGTGGACAAATGCTAAGCAGATGACTGCTCCTGCGTGTGAAATGGATAAGAAATTTAGATTAGTAATGTTGAAGAAATATATGTAAATAAGTTTACATACCGTCTAATGAATGCGCTTTCTTTTTTCGGGCGTAATAACATAGGATGGTTATCTGAAAATAGGGGGTTTCACCATGGTAGTAACGAAAAATGTACAAACGTTGAAAAATTATATTGGCGGACAATGGATAGAATCCACAAGTAAGCATGTTGAAGATGTACCAAATCCAGCAACAGGAGAGATTATTGCTCGTGTACCTCTTTCGACTAAAGAAGATTTAGATAGAGCTGTAGCAACTGCGAAAGAAGCTTTCAAAACATGGAGAAAGATAGCTGTGCCTAGGCGTGCTCGGATTTTATTTCGCTATCAACAGCTATTGATTGAAAACTGGGAAGAATTAGCTAAACTCGTTACCTTGGAAAATGGAAAAAGTTATCAAGAAGCATACGGTGAAGTGCAGCGGGGGATTGAATGTGTTGAATTTGCCGCAGGCGCTCCAACTTTAATGATGGGAGAGCAACTTCCCGATATTGCTACAGGTGTTGAATCAGGGATGTATCGTTATCCGATCGGAGTAATCGCAGGAATAACGCCATTTAATTTTCCGATGATGGTTCCATGTTGGATGTTTCCACTTGCGATTGCATGTGGAAATACGTTTGTATTAAAACCATCTGAAAGAACACCGTTATTGGCTAATCGTATAGCCGAACTATTTAAAGAAGCAGGTCTTCCAGATGGAGTACTAAATGTTGTGCATGGTGCACATGACATCGTTAATGGCATTCTTGACAATGAGGATGTGAAGGCTGTATCTTTCGTTGGTTCTCAACCAGTCGCTGAGTATATTTATAAAACAGCAGCAGCTAATGGCAAACGTGTACAAGCTCTTGCAGGGGCAAAAAATCATTCGATCGTATTAAAAGATGCGGACCTTAGTTCTGCAGCGAAAGAAATTACAAATGCTGCTTTCGGTTCAGCCGGTGAACGATGCATGGCGGCGGCTGTTGTTGTAGTGGAAGAAGATGTTGCAGATGAGCTCGTTAATAGACTGCTTCAAGAGGCTAATGCTATTACGATGGGTAATGGATTGGAAGAAGATGTTTTCCTTGGCCCCGTTATTCGTGAAGGACATAAAGAGCGAACACTTGGATACATTCAATCTGGTGTAGAGCAGGGAGCGACACTTATTCGTGACGGACGTGAAGACGATGCAACAAACGATCAAGGTTATTTTGTTGGCCCAACGATTTTTGACAATGTGACACAGGAAATGAAAATCTGGCATGATGAAATTTTTGCACCAGTTCTTTCTGTTGTACGCGTAAAAGACTTGATGGAAGCAATTCATGTTGCTAATGCATCGCCATTCGCAAATGGTGCATGCTTGTATACCGATAGCGCTAAAGCCATTCGTGAATTCCGTGAAGAAATTGATGCAGGTATGCTAGGAATCAATCTTGGAGTTCCAGCTCCAATGGCATTCTTCCCATTCTCAGGTTATAAAAAATCATTCTATGGTGATCTCCATGCAAATGGAAAAGATGGCGTAGAATTCTATACTCGCAAGAAAATGCTTACGGCTCGTTATTGAAAGAGTGATGTGAAATTATAAAAGGATAGAATGGAGTTGGTGATTGTGCAAGCGACAGAACAAACACAAAGTTTGAAAAAAGCAGATGAAAAGTACCTTTGGCATGCAATGAGAGGAGCAGCCCCTAGTCCAACGAATTTAATTATCACGAAAGCAGAAGGAGCATGGGTGACGGATATTGATGGAAACCGTTATTTAGACGGTATGTCTGGTCTTTGGTGCGTGAATGTTGGATATGGCCGAAAAGAGCTTGCAAGAGCGGCTTTTGAACAGCTTGAAGAAATGCCGTATTTCCCTCTGACACAAAGTCATGTTCCTGCTATTAAATTAGCAGAAAAATTGAATGAATGGCTTGATGATGAATACGTCATTTTCTTTTCTAACAGTGGATCGGAAGCGAACGAAACAGCGTTTAAAATTGCTCGCCAATATCATCAACAAAAAGGTGATCATGGACGCTATAAGTTTATTTCACGCTATCGCGCTTACCACGGTAACTCAATGGGGGCTCTTGCAGCAACAGGTCAAGCACAGCGAAAGTATAAATATGAACCATTGGGGCAAGGATTTCTGCATGTAGCACCGCCTGATACGTATCGCAATCCAGATGATGTTCATACACTGGCAAGTGCTGATGAAATCGACCGCGTCATGACATGGGAGTTAAGCCAAACAGTAGCCGGCGTGATTATGGAGCCAATTATTACCGGGGGCGGCATTTTAATGCCTCCTGATGGATATATGGCAAAAGTAAAAGAAATTTGCGAGAAGCACGGTGCGTTGCTCATTTGTGATGAAGTTATATGTGGATTTGGCCGGACAGGGAAGCCGTTTGGATTTATGAATTATGGCGTCAAACCAGATATCATTACAATGGCAAAAGGCATTACTAGTGCGTATCTTCCTTTGTCAGCAACAGCAGTCAGACGAGAGGTTTATGAGGCATACATAGGCAGTGAAGATTATGATCGCTTCCGCCATGTGAATACGTTCGGGGGAAATCCTGCTGCTTGCGCCTTGGTTTTGAAGAATTTGGAAATTATGGAGAATGAGAAACTCATTGAACGTTCCAAAGAATTGGGTGAACGACTGTTATATGAACTAGAGGATGTAAAAGAGCTTCCAAACGTAGGAGATGTTCGCGGAAAGGGCCTTCTTTTAGGTATTGAACTAGTGGAAGATAAGCAAACAAAAGAACCGGCTGCCATTGAAAAGGTGAACAAAGTCATTAATTCTTGTAAAGAAAAAGGTCTGATCATTGGTAAAAATGGTGACACTGTTGCAGGTTACAATAATATTTTGCAGCTTGCTCCTCCATTAAGCATCACAGAGGAAGACTTTACTTTTATCGTTAAAACAATAAAAGAATGCTTAGCTCAACTTTAATTAATCATTGGTAAAACTCGATAAAAAGTAAGGTGGCATATTGAGAGATATAGCTTTAAATACTGAATGAATTACTCTAAAAGAGTAATTCCGAAAGGGTTGAGTTTATGAAAGCTGATGTTGTATTGATAAATGGAGAAGTTATTACAGTAGACCAAAAGAATACAGTAGCCGAAGCTGTAGCAATAAAAGATAATCGTATCGTAGTTGTTGGTTCAAATCAGGAGGTTAAGAGTTTTATAGGAGAAAAAACGAATGTAATTGACCTGCAAGGAAAAACGCTTCTTCCTGGATTCATTGATTCTCATATTCACCTCATTGCTCATGGTTTGAATCAGTTGTCGGTAAGTTGTAAAGCTGAACATATTGATTCTATCGAGGGCTTGTTAGATGACTTGAAAAAGAAGGCCTTAGAAACTCCAAAAGGCGAATGGATACGTGCTTGGGGCTTTAATGAAACCACTGTGAAGGAAAAGCGTTATCCAACAATCACTGAGCTGGATGAAATTTCAGTTGAACATCCTATTATTGTATCCCGTACTTGCAACCATATAAGCGTGGTGAACAGCAAAGCATTAGAAATTGCGCAAATTAACGAGAACACACCGGATCCGAGTGGGGGAGTTATTGAAAAGAATCAGGCAGGAAGGCTTACAGGGAAGTTAATTGAAGCAGCAAATATGGGGATGAGCGAGGTTGCAAGTTATACAGAAAGTGAAATGATGAAGGCTGTGAAAATTGCATCAGATCATTTCGTTACAGCGGGCATAACAAGTATACATGATGCAGGTGGATTTGGACCTGAGAGTTACCGTTTACTACAACTAGCTGTGAAGAGTAAGGATATTCGTGTCCGAATATATGCAATGATATGTCAGTTGAATAACTCCCATGAATTTGTTAATAAAATGGTCGAAGCTGGTGTGGTAACTGGTACCGGAGATGAGAGATTCAAAGTTGGACCAGCTAAATTATTTACAGATGGAAGTAGTACTGGGCCTACAATTGCAACCCGTGAACCGTACTCTAGTGACTCTAACAATTATGGCATTCTTTATTATAGCGAGGAAGAAATCTATAAAGTTTTAGGTGAAGCGCATAAAAAAGGCTATCAAATCACTGTACATGCACAAGGTGATAAAGCCATTGAAATGTATTTAAATTGTGTAGAAAAGGCGTTGGAGGAGTCACCAAGAAAAAATCACCGTCATCGGATCGAGCATGCGGGAATTTCTTCACCAGATTTACAAGAGAGAATGAAAAAACTCGAGGTGATTCCTATTCCAAATCCTCCATTTCCATATGAATTCGGAGAGATATATGTCGGGCACTATGGTGATCGTGTTAATCACATGTACGCTGTTCGTGATTTTATTGATCGTGGCATCGTGGCAGCAGGTGGATCGGACGCGCCAGTTACTGACTATAATCCTTTATTAGGAATTCATGTTGCTGTAAATAGAAAAAGCCAGTCTGGAATGGAGGTTGGTGCTAATCAATCTATAAGCGTAATGGAAGCTATTAAACTATACACATGGAATGGCGCTTATGCGAGTTTTGAAGAAGAGATAAAAGGAAGCATAGAGGTCGGAAAGTTAGCGGATTTAGTTATATTAAATGACAGCATTTTAAATGTAAATCCAAACCAAATTAAAGATTTAAAAGTAGAAACAACTATTATTGATGGTGAAATTATCTATCAAGAAGAACAATCAGTGAAAATTTAATATATCATAGTTTGCATACCACGTAACTCTTGTAATGTTACGTGGTGTTTTATTTAGCTATTATGCGGAAGCGTCGTTTATCTTTATTGAATACTTTCAGTTATCGCCTAGTATGTATGGATTTCTTGGAATTGTAGTTGCGTCTGCTTCTATTATTGGAGCGAAAGTTTCAAAACGGATACTGCCTATTTATAAACCGGAGAAAATCATATATATAGGTTATATTGTAATGACAGGGGGAGCAGTCATTTTATCTGTTATTACTTCTGTTGGATCAAATCCAAACATACTATATATGATTGGATTTTTAGTAGCGATGTTTATATTGCTACTAGGAATTGGGGTAGCGTTACCTAACTGTCTAAGCTTAGCGTTAGTAGATTTTCAAGATGTCATTGGCACAGCAGGTGCATTGTTTAGCCTAGGCTATTATATAATAGTGACGATGACGATTTGGGGAATGAGCCAGCTTCATACAGGTTCATTAGTAGTCATGCCTCTATATTTTTTAGTTATTGTAGTAATTATGGTAGTTTTCACTCGAGTATTTATTTTGAATGATAGAGCTGAAAATTCTGTTTAAATATATAAAGAGAAAAGAGAGTCTCATTGAAAAATGAGACTCTCTTTTTTATAAAAATTACCATTCATGTTGATAATTTTTAGTACTACAGTTTTACAAAATTTATTTATTGAACAAGAGATTTCTTGAGCAACTGTTTTTTTTATCATCTCCAATAAATTGTGAATATAGTCGTCATGTGGGAGTGTAATGGAATGTTTGCTGTATAAAAATAGGTCGAGTAGATTGTAAATAAAATACTAAATTCATATTTTTAAACAGATTTGTAGATGGAGGAGGTTTGAAATAAGGTTTTATCCAAAAAAACTGATAGTTGGTTTATATTTGGTTTGTATTTGGTTTATGTTTGGTTTATGTATACTTTGCGTTTGTCTTATGTTTGGTTTCATTAATTACAAAATCAGTTACAAAAGTTACAAAAACTATTTTTGTTGTCTAAATAGTCTTATATTACGGAGGAGAGCATGAAAAAAATGTCTTTAGGAGGGGACAAAAAAATTCGGTGAATAAAAATTGTGAATCATTAAAAATGTGTTATTAAACTTGGACATACTCATGTTATGAATCTAATAATGAAGGGGAAAAGTATGAGTAAACCGCTAGCTTTTTAATGAGAACATTATTAACCAGATATTTATGCTCATTTTAAGATGACAGGTATGATGCAACATAAGATTTTGAGATTTGATAGGGATGATGAAACGGTATAACGTTTTAGATTACAACGCTATCAGTAATTGCTTAGTTTGTAAATGTTGATACCATCAGCTAAGTATTATGTTGTAAACGGTAAGCGACTTAGTAAGGATAATAGGGAAATATCGATTGTTTTTTGTTTGTACTATGATTATAAACTAGGTTTATCAGTACGATTTAGAATTAAATAGTTTATATAAAAGTAAGAGGATAATAAGTTTACTTATAGCGTGCCGTTGATTTAGAAAGAAATACAATTGATTTTTATTTAGGTGAAACAAGAAAGTATAAGGCCACGGAGCGTTTTTTAAGAAAGCTTTGCGGTCTTTTTATATTTTATTACTCTATACAAGTACGCGGTTGATCCTATGGTATTTCAGAACAAGATCATCATTGTAATAGGTAATTGTTTATTGCTTCTAGTTGGAAAATTTATATGGGGAGTCTTAAAGATATAGTAAATATAAAGGAGATGGGTTAAATAGTGAAATACACACTTAAAGATCTTATAAATATAAATGAGTTTAAGAATATAACAGAGCAATTTTATAATTTAACTAAAGTTCCATTCTGTCTCCTTGATAATAATCAAAATGTTATATTTTCCAAAGGTGACCCTTTTTTTCATAATCAGAAAGTCCAATTGCCCCAAGAAATGCATATTCCCATCATTATTGAGCAGGAGCATATAGCAACCTTTGTTATAGGAACAAGTATTAATAAAGAGGTTATTGCGGATTCTCATATAACACATTTTAAATGCATTGCAAATCTAATTGAAGAGATGGCAACACAACAATTACACCTTAAAAAATTTCATGAAAAAGATTCACAAATAAAGACGATAACAAATCATGAAGAAAATTGTTTAGGCAGTGTATTACAAAATATGCCGATTATGATTAATGCTATTGATGAAAAAGGAAATATTATTATGTGGAATCGGGAATGTGAATTAGTAACTGGATATAATGCAGATGAAATAATTAACAATCCAAAAATGATGGAATTGCTACACCCTCATAAACCTTATAGAAATCAGTTATGTAACGAGTTGTTGCATAATGGTCACGAATCTAGAGATTGGGAGGTGAATATAACATGTAAAAGTGGAGAGATAAAAACTATTATGTGGTCAAACATTTTACATAGTATTCCAAATTTAGGATGGAGTATTGGAGCAATTGGAATTGATATAACTAAGCGTAAGAGGATGGAAGAAAAACTTAAACAAACCTCGACTGAACTAGAATTAATTTTTAAAGCAATTCCTGATTTTTATTTTTTGTCAGAACTTGATGGGACCATTAAGGATTGTAAAGTTAATGCTATATCTAAATTTTATGTTCCAATTGAAGAATTTATAGGGAAGAAATTCCAAGAGATATTACCAGTTCCTATCATAAAGCAATTTGAGAAGGCTATTAATCAAATAAAAACTTCATCCGCTCCTGTATTAATAGATTATTCTCTACAACTAGATGATGAAATTTATTATTTTGAAGCAAGACTTTTACCGCTTTTTGAGGATAAAATTATGATTATTGTACGTGATATTACAGAGCGTACAATAACGACGGAATTATTAAAGAAATCAGATACCCTTAATGCAGTAGGGCAATTGGCAGCTGGGATCGCTCATAAAGTTCGTAACCCATTAACAGTAATTAAAGGGTTCATGCAATTATTGCAACAGGAAGTAGGGAAGGATAAAGAATATTTAAGCCTAATACTTTCTGAAATCAGTAGTATAGAAAAAGTTATTCAAGAATTTTTATCTATTGCAAAACCGAATGCTGCAGTATTTGAACCAAAAAACCTTTGTACTATATTAGATAATGTAGTCGACTTAATAAGTACACAAGCAATTATGAAGAATATTCGTATTGCATTAAATATGGATGTTGAAAACTTATTGGTTGAGTGTTGCGAAATTCAATTAAAACAAGTTTTCTATAGTATTTTACAAAATTCTATTGAGGCTATACAAAATGGTCAAGAAATCATCATTAACGTGAAAAAACATAATAGTACCGAGGTTAAGATTTGCATTTTAGATAAAGGAGTAGGTATTCCTTCAGAAAGAATTAAAAGACTAGGTGAACCTTTTTATAGTACAAAAGAAAAGGGGACGGGTGTTGGGCTCATGATGAGTTACCGAATTATTGAAAGTCATGGTGGAAAAATAAGTATAAAGAGCCAAGTTGGGAAAGGAACTACTGTTACTCTGTTTTTTCCAATATATAACGGTGACTCAGTTGGTGATGTTAGTGCAAATAGCATGTAATCATAACTAGCAAATAAATCTCTGAAAATGAAAGATCAAGCTATTATCTTGTAGAAACATAGGTGGTCTGAAGTAATATGATCAGGCAAAGAAAAATGGATTTAATAGGGATAATGTAACTTGAATCTGAAGTACAACTCCTAGTTTCAGTAGACGTTATATTTTATGCATAGAAGTAAGAGGCTCCTTTCAAAATTCACTTAAAAAGTTAGATTGATAATTCATAATGTAACGGAAGATAAAAAATTAATTTAGGGAAAAGAAGGTTGCTCTAAATACCATTTAGGTTAAGTTGCATGTATATCTAAAAAGTGAAAAGTTTCTTTTTCTTAGCTATTGAAAAAGAAACTTTTTTACTTGAGTGATAATTTTTTATGATATTTGTGAAAGGGTTTTGTTATATTTTTGAAAGGAAAATGCAATGTATATAAACTAATATGAACTTACGCATATTGATTTTATATCAATCGCCATTGATGAAGGAACCGAGGAGACTTAATGTATGAAAACAAGAATTGCAATTATAGAAGATGAAGATAGTATACGAGAGATATGTAAACGGTACTTAGAAAGAGAAGGGTATGAAGTATACACTGCTGTGAACGGAACAGAAGGATGGAATGTATTTCAACAATTTCAACCAGATTTAATTATTTTAGATTTGATGATGCCAGGAAAAGATGGATGGGAACTATGTGAGGAAATTCGCCAACATTCCAATGTGCCGATTATTATGTTAACCGCGAGAGGAGAAGAAAGAGAGCGGATTTTAGGATTAACAATGGGGGCGGATGATTATGTAACAAAACCCTTTTCACCTCGTGAATTAGTATTAAGGGTACAAATTATATTAAGAAGAGGAAGTCAAGTAACAATTCAAGGAATAGAGTCTGCATCAGGAATGATAGAGTTTCTAGATTTGAAAATTGATCCAACAAAAAGACGTGTATTTGTTTGTCAATATGAAATAGAGCTAACGGTGAAAGAGTTTGAGGTGCTTTATCTCATGGCAAAGCATCCTAAACAGGTGTTTTCACGGTCTCAACTTCTTGAACAAATTTGGGGATTTGAGTATGAGGGCTGTACAAATGCAGTAACTGTATTAATGAGTCGTTTACGTGAGAAGTTGGAGAAGCATACAACAAAGAACCGTTGGGTTCATACGGTTTGGGGCATCGGTTATTGTTTCGAACCAGATGGAGGAAACGATAAATGAAGTTA
The DNA here is from genome assembly GCF_000633475.1 of Bacillus sp. H1a. NCBI lineage: Bacteria > Bacillati > Bacillota > Bacilli > Caryophanales > Bacillaceae > Bacillus > Bacillus sp. H1a. Next base: position 49,892 of record NZ_AYMH01000054.1, read on the forward strand.
CGATATCAACTTTTATTGATGAATTTATTAAGCACGGGTATCATGGTAATTTCTATATGGTACAGTGAAAGGCAAATGTTACTTAGACCAGAACAGACACGATTATTAATAGTAATAGTAATTGTAGCCATGATTATTTCTACGATTATTTATTGGTTAATGACACGTCCTATTATGAGATCTATTCAAAATTTAATTGCCTTAACCAAACAATTTAGTGATAGACAATTTGGAACGATGTACATAATAGGGAAAGAACCGGAAGAGTTTAAAGAATTAGCGGAAGCTTTTCAAGAAATGGCCAAAAAGTTAGACGAAAGCTTTGCTAAATTAGAAAAAGGAGAAAAAGCACGTACAGAGCTGATTGCGAATATTTCCCACGACTTACGAACACCCATGGCTAGCATACAATTGATGATAGAAGCGTTACAAGATGGATTAATTGAAGACCCTGATATGAAACAACAATATTTAAAGACAATCCTAAATGATATACAACGATTAAGTGGATTAATTAATGATTTATTTGACCTTTCTAAGTTAGAACTTGGACAAGAAGTTTTTCATCCAAGTTTAATACATGTAGATAGTATTCTATTAAAAGTAATAGATTCACATGATATCTTATTGCAAGATAAAGAGATTGATTTGCAATTGCACGTTTCTGAGACATTACCACGAATTTGGATTATGCCATGTAAAATAGCTCGAGTTATTAATAATTTGTTGCATAATGCGATTCGGCATTCTCCTACATGTGGAGCAATCGAATTAATTGTAGAGGAAAATAAACAGAAGCAGCAAGTTCAATTCACTTTGTGTGATGAAGGAGAAGGGATTTCTCCGGATGATCAATTGCGTATATTTGACCGTTTCTTTAGAACGGATCCATCAAGAAGTTCACAATCCGGAGGTTCTGGGCTTGGTTTAGCCATTGCAAAATCGCTAGTTGAACTGCATAAAGGACAAATTGGTGTTCGGGATCGCCAAGACGGGAAACAGGGATGTGAATTTTGGTTTACTCTTCCTGTTACATCAGAGAAGAAATGAGGCGGTTGAAAGACTTTTGTAACATTTACGAAAGTGAATTGAAAGATATACATAATAAGATGACTGTATTGAAGGTAATTATATTTTAATTTCTTTATTTTTGGAGAAACAGCGGAACTGGGACAATTCTTAAGCAGAATCGCATGTGTAATTATAGGGATTTTATCTTTTATAATTAAATCGTTTATCAATAAAAGGAACACAACTTTAAAAAAGTAGTGTTCCTTTTATTTTTGTCATCTATCATATTTAAATTTTATTAAATAGCAAAGTAAAACAGGGAGCAAGCATAGAAAATTTCTTCTTCCTTTTTTTGTTAGGATATGATTTATAAAATTCGTTTCTGCAATTTCCACACTTTTCTATGTGTTAAGAAATGCTGCGACGAAACCGTTTATATCAATAAAGAAAAAAAGATTTGTGAAAGACTTTTGTAACATTTGCGAAAGAGAAATGAAAGACTTGTTAGATATTATGAAATCAATCTTACTAGTAGATGTTCAAACACGTATAGGAAATATGGAGGAAAACTAAGATGAAAAAATTAAAGCCAATACTTGGTGCAGTAAGTAGTTTAACTATGGCATTGACGATAACAGCCCCTGCTTTAGCTGAAACAAAGCCTGAACAAGACGGAAAAGTGGAAACCTTTAAAGAAGATACAAATTTAAAGGAAGGACAGAATATTATCTATGGTGATTCTGGAAAAAAGGGAATCATGATTATGGAAGAGCCACAGGAAAATAATGATTGGGACGAGGATGGTATTCCTAATGATGTGGAAGAAAAAGGATTTAAAATTGTATTTAATGAAAAGACAGGGAAAAATGAAGCCCAGTTATATGACCTAGTGCAAGACTTTGGGAAAAAGAGATTTATAACAAATCCTAAGAGTGCAAACTCAGATGGAGACCCTTTTACAGATAGCTATGAAGTGGAGCATTATGATAGTGATTCTGATATAGATTTTAACCCCATGATTGCGAATGTACCAAATCTACAAATTGCTGTAAAACGTATTGATATTACTCCTGTTGCTAGTATTACAGACTCAAATGGTGAGTCCCGTACTAAGACTTGGGAAAAAAGCTTATCTGTACAACATTCTTTTAATGTTGGCTTAGCTGGTGAAGGTGGCGCTGAAGGATCAGCAGCGGGTCCTGTACCATCGGGTAAGGGATCGATAAATGTGGGGTATGGTTATTCCAATACAAAAACGGAAACAGAAAGCATCTCTAATAGCTTTGACTGGTCGACAGCAACCACTGTTGATTCATCTAAAGCAGCAAATGTGAGGCTTCATCTAGAATATAAAAATACGGGTACTGCATCTGCTGGAGATGTTTCACCGCACTTTAACATTCGATTAGGAAATAAAATTATTAATACTGTAAAGGCAACACAAGATCGTTATAAAGCCAACTTGTTAACTACAGCAAAAGGTGGAAATAATAAAACTGAAATTCTAATGGATAGTATAGAAGGTCAAGCGGATGTGAAAATTTCCTTAACACTGGATGAATTAAAAGCGGTAGAACAAGGGGCACCACTTTCTATTGAAGTCTTGCCTACTAGTACGATGAATGTGTATACAATGAAAGATGGACAATTTGTAAATTTAGGAGATTGGTCGCATTTTGCATCAAATGTAAATGCTTCTACTACATTGGTAGAAACAAACTACGGTTCTATACCGAAATATAGAATCTATACACCAAGAACGGGCAAGGAAAAGCCTGCTAACATTAATCATAATCTTTCACTAGACGAATTCTTTGCACATACTGGGATAGCTGATAAAGGTTGGGTAGCGAATTATATAGTAAATGGTCGCCTAAACGAAGAACGAGTTCGTTATGGTCCAAGTCGGACTCTTTTAGAACGAGGTAAGAACCTTGGTTTCTTTGATAATCGTGCACTACGACCAACTCTATCATATAGCAGTTATGATTATAGCAAGAAAAAGATTTACGCATCGGTTATACCAGGGATATTTAATTTGGGTGAAGAAATATTTGTTACGGTTCGAAATAAAAAAGGTGAGAGCCAAAAGGTAACATTAGTTCGAAATCAGAATTCCAATGTGTATGAATCTAAAGAAAATGAGCCTGTAGACATAGCAGTAAACCGTGCATCTCTTGGAGAATATCAGGCAAAGTTTGAACTCATTGATGCAAAAGACAATAAAACTGAAGTCTTCACGCCTCTTGTTTCAAATAAAAGCTATCTAGAAGCTATCGATAAATTAGTAATAGATAATTCCGGAGAACCTATAGTAGAAGGTAAAAAGTACTATTTGAAGTCATCTGTTGGCTTTTATAATGGTGTAAAAGAATCTTGGTCTGCCGGAACTTTAAGCCAGTCAATTAATGGGAGATATGTACACTTTTCACTTAAGGGGAATAATTGGGACGGATTGAGACTCGGTCCTATCCAACAAGCAATACATGGACCAGACATTCAAGCAACACCAGTATTGATTGAAAGAAAAGGAAAATCTAAACCTGAAGAACCATTCAAAAAAGATGAAGAAGTATTTCTTAAGTTTACGAATAGTAGCCATAGTAATTACCAGTATTTAAACTTTGGAAACGGTTATGATTATAGCTGGCTAGATACTGAACAGAATAGATCTGCTATTAAATTAGACAAAATTCCTAATCAGAAGAGCTTCTATATAAAATCTGATTCTACTTATATAACATCTAGAGAAAATCAGTGGACTAGTTCTGTTGCAGATAATGGTATTGCCCCGCTTGTAGGTGGTGGTGAGCGTGTTTTAAAATCCGAGCACACAACTTCACCGGGTAATCATCACCAATGGGAATTAGAAAGTATTAAGTAAAGAATGATGCTATATGTATGAGGTTATAAAGATATCAAATCTTTCTGTTGGAGATGTCAATCTTCTCGTTTCGGGTTATTTGAATTTATTAGCCTGATGGATATGTAGCGAAACCTAGGATGGTAATACTTAAAATAATATAAGTAGTATTACAATTTAAAATGAATGCATAAAAAAAGACACTCATAAGAGTGTCTTTTTTTTAGCTGCTAAATCCACCGCAACTACCACCATATCCCACAATAATTCCTCCTTTACGTAAAAGGGGGAATTATTGTTTCACTCTTTTGTTTTAACGGTTTTACATTACTTTATGTTTTTATAATGAATGAGCAGGTCCTTTGAGAAATAATTAAAGAAAAACAACGTGCAGGGATAAAGTTAGCGAAACGAAAAGGAGTTCACAGAGGAGAGATAATTAAGGTTTTGTTGAATAAAAATGCGTTACAATAGTTTATTATTTAATAGAGAGTTTTTGGGAAAAAACCTTTATTTTTCAATAATATTGAATTTATGTTTTTAGTTACTAATATAGTAATGGATTGTATTCGATTTGCATATAACAATCTACCAGAAAAAGTAATTGTATTTTTCAGATAAATGAATTATTATAAAATAAGAAATTTTACAATTTTACAAAGGGGGGAAATGAAGAGGCTTTTACGACTTAATAAAAAGTAAAGAATAACTTTTAAGTGCGCTAAAAATGATACTCGCCTCATCATTTTCAAACCAAAGAGGAATTGGGGTACAGCATCTTGCTTTAAAATGCGGCTATGAATCATCTAAGAGGGGGAAGTGAAGTGGCAAACAAAGAATTGAAACGAGGTTTAGAAGCACGTCATATTCAAATGATTGCGTTAGGCGGAACGATTGGTGTTGGTTTGTTTATGGGGTCAGCCAGCACGATTAAATGGACAGGCCCGTCAGTAATGCTTGCATATGCAATTGCAGGTATTTTTATCTTCTTCATCATGCGTGCCATGGGAGAAATGTTGTATATGGAGCCAAGTACAGGTTCATTTGCGACGTTCGGTCATAAGTATATACACCCGTTAGCAGGTTATATGACAGCGTGGAGTAACTGGTTCCAGTGGGTTATTGTTGGGATGTCAGAGATTATCGCGGTTGGAGCGTATATGCAATATTGGTTCCCGGATTTACCAGCTTGGATACCAGGTGTTATCGCAATGGTTATTCTTGGTGCTGCTAACTTAATTTCGGTTAAGTCATTCGGTGAATTTGAATTTTGGTTTGCAATGATTAAAATCGTTACGATATTATTAATGATTATTGCTGGATTCGGTCTCATTTTCTTCGGAATTGGGAACGGAGGAGAGGCAATCGGTATATCTAATCTATGGAAAAATGGCGGTTTCTTTACAGGTGGTTTTTCAGGGTTCTTCTTTGCATTATCACTTGTAGTTGGGGCATATCAAGGTGTGGAATTAATCGGGATTACTGCTGGTGAAGCGAAAGATCCGAAGAAGACACTTACAAGAGCTATTCAAAGTACAATTTGGCGTATTTTAATTTTCTATATTGGTGCTATTTTCGTGATTGTAACGGTGTATCCTTGGGATCAATTAAGTTCAATTGGTAGTCCATTCGTCGCAACTTTTGCGAAGGTTGGTATTACGGCAGCAGCTGGACTTATTAACTTCGTTGTTATTACAGCGGCAATGTCTGGTTGTAATAGTGGTATTTATAGTGCTGGACGTATGCTTTATACGTTAGGTGTAAATGGACAAGCACCGAAATACTTTACGAAGGTTTCTAGTAACGGTGTACCTTTATTCGGTACAGTTGGTGTGATTATCGGTTTAGCGGTTGGTGTTGTTTTAAGTTATATTGCACCAAAAAACTTATTCGTATATGTATATAGTGCAAGTGTCCTTCCTGGTATGGTACCATGGTTTGTTATTTTAATTAGTCAAATTCGTTTTAGAAAAGAAAAGGGAGCAGCGATGAAAGATCATCCATTCAAAATGCCATTTGCTCCTGTTACAAACTATTTAACGATTGCCTTTTTAATTATGGTGTTAATCGGTATGTGGTTTAACGATGATACTCGCATTTCACTAATTGTAGGTATTGTTTTCTTAGCTATCGTAACAATTAGTTTCTATGCTTTCGGAATAGGGAAGCGTGTTCCGTTAGATGTTCAAAATGATCAAGAGGTTTCAAGTAAATAGAGATAGTAAAAAAGTCCGATTTCTTATTTGGAAATCGGACTTTTGTTATTAAAATTCCTCTAATACAATTTTCCCAATTGTACGGCCACTCTCAAGCAATGCATGTGCCTTTTTAAGGTTTTCTGCATTGATCGGTGTTAGCGTAGCGTTTAAAGTTGTTTGAAGAATACCTTCATCTAATAGCTCACTTACTTTATTTAAAAGTTCGTGCTGCGTAATCATATCACCAGTTTCATACATCGCTTTTGTAAACATAAACTCCCAAACGAATGTAGCACTTTTACTTTTTAAAATCCCCATCTCAAGAGGGTGTTCATTTTCTACGATAGAGCAAATTTTTCCTTGTGGTTTGATGATATCACCGATCGCGTGCCAATGTTGATCTGTATTGTTTAAGCAGAAGATATAATCTACATCTTTTAGCCCAAATTCTAATATTTGATCTTTTAAAGGTTGGTGATGGTTAACTATATAATCGGCACCGAATTTTTCAACCCAGTGTATCGTTTCACTGCGAGATGCGGTTGTGATTACATTCAGTCCAGCCCATTTTGCTAATTGAATAGCAATTGAGCCAACACCACCAGCTCCGCCGATAATTAAAATATTTTTAAATGAATTCTCATCTTTCTTATTATAATCAATCCCTAAACGTTCAAACAAACCTTCCCACGCTGTAATAGCTGTTAAAGGAAGTGCTGCCGATTCAGCATCAGTTAAAGTTTTTGGTTTTTTACCAACAATTCTTTCATCAACTAAATGGTATTCACTATATGTACCTTGTCTCGTAATACTTCCAGCATAAAATACTTCATCGCCTTCTTTAAATAATGTACAACCTTCGCCAGTTTGTACGACAACACCACTAGCATCCCAGCCGAGTATTTTCGGTATGTCTTCTTTTTTATCTTTCGGAGAGCGAACTTTTGTATCAACTGGGTTAACGGAAATCGCGTTAACTTTAACGAGCATATCTCTTCCTGTGGCAACAGGTTTTTCAATTTCAACATCAATTAAACTGTTTTCTTCTTCAATAGGTAAGTATTCATGTAAACCAATTGCTTTCATTTCTATTCCCTCCATTAAAGTAAGAGTCTATTCTTTTTTATTATAGTGGGTAATGTGTCGTTATGTAAAAAAGTAGACTCCATTTTGTTACAGTGGAAGATTTTTAAGGGTATCATGGTGAGATTGCGTTTTATATAGTTATTTTCATAAAGATGGTTTTAGTGTTAGTTTTATAGGAATTTTCTTATGTTACATCACAGCTGTTTTATTGTTCTCGACTATTCGGAGATTCAAGAATAGAAAGTAACAATGGAAGTTGAGAAGGAGTTTATTTCTTATAGGTGGAATTTTTTACTGTATCGTTTTATCTTAAATTATTTGTAAAGGTGGATACATAATGACAGTAAAGAAGCTTTATTTCGTCCGAGCAGGTCGTTGTATGTTGGACCATTCTTCCGTTAATAGTACACTTACACCGGGAAAATTATTAAATTTGCCTGTATGGTGTTATCTTTTGGAGACAGAAGAGGGGCCTATTTTAGTAGATACAGGTATGCCAGAAAGTGCGGTTAACAATGAAGACCTTTTTAAAGGGACATTTGTTGAAGGACAGATTTTGCCGAAAATGACGGAAGAGGATAGAATCATAAACATCTTAAAACGTGCAGGATATGTGCCAGAAGATCTTCTGTATATTATTAGTTCACATTTACATTTTGATCATGCGGGAGGAAATGGCGCTTTTACGAATACACCTATTATTGTACAGCGTGCTGAATATGAGGCGGCGCAGCATAGAGAAGAATATTTGAAAGAATGTATATTACCGAATTTAAACTACAAAATTATTGAAGGGGATTATGAAGTAGTACCAGGTGTTCAATTATTGTATACACCGGGACATTCGCCAGGGCATCAGTCACTATTAATTGAGACGGAAAAATCAGGTCCAGTGTTACTAACGATTGATGCATCATATACGAAAGAAAACTTTGAAGATGAAGTGCCGTTTGCTGGATTTGATCCGGATTTAGCTTTATCTTCAATAAAACGTTTAAAAGAAGTAGTTATGAAAGAGAATCCGATTATTTTCTTTGGACATGATATAGAGCAGGAAAAAGGCTGTAAAGTGTTCCCGGAGTATTTGTGATATTGTATATAAAAAAGTCATGGGCTCGTTAGCTCATGACTTTTTTATATGCATTATTAAATGATTTTCTTGAATAAGTTATATACTTTTTGCGAATTGCTTTCATTTAATTGATAATAAGTAAGATTTAAGTCATCAGGAGTGTTTTGATGGGCAATCATAACTTCACTACTGTTGTTATCTACTATCCAAATTAAATATTGTTTATAAGTTCCATCTTGAAAAGTAATCCACATGTTACAATCTACTAAATCAGAACCTTCTTCATCTAGCGTTAAATCGCCTTTTTTTGCTGTGTCCATACTGTTAATGAAAGTTTTTAATTCATCTGTTTTTGTAAGGAAGATAGATTTTTTCGTCTTAATTGACTCTACATGAATATCTTTTATTTCTTGTTTTCCTAAAAAAACAGGAGGCGCATTTGGGTCTCTTTGCGTTGAAATAATAGTAGCTTTCTTTTTTGGCTTGCTAGATGTATATAGATCTTGAATAGATTTTCCAGAGTTTAAAAACCATACGATTCCAAAAATAATCAATACGCTACTGAGTAGTAAAATTATTTTTTTAATAGGATTGTCTCCTCTCTATGAATTCGAACTAAATAGGTTCTATATTAATATATATGATAAGAGAACGTGTATATTCTACTAATAGTGAAGAAACTATCATGACCTAATAGGGCTATAATTGAACATGGTTATTCTTCACGGTTTTAATTGGACGATCAACAAGTAAATTGTAAGTAAGACCAAGTAATACTAAAATTCCACCAACAATTTTGCCAATTGAGAGTTCGTTTGATAGTAAGAAATCTATAACAGTCCCCATAAATAATTGTCCGATAAAGATGAGTAGCGTTAAGTAAAATGCTGATATTTTTGGAGTAATATAGTTTGATAATACGATGACGATAACACCTACTAAGCCCCCTAAATATACAGCGAAAGGAATGGATTGCAACGTGTGACTAGATATATACAAAGAGTCTGTACTGAAAATCAAAAATAATGCAGAGAAAAATAACCCGGTAATATAATTGAAGAAAGTGCCTTCCCAAATTCCTATTTTTGTTGCTAAATTCGCATTAATAATTCTGGCAACAACGATAGAAACCCCAACTAAAATAGCGATACAAATATATAACATTTTTTTACCCCCATTAAAAAATAGTCATGACAACAATTCCAGAAGAAATGAACAATAATCCAATCAACTTTTTCTTTTCAAACTTCGCAACCTTCATTCCTAATAGCCCATAATGATCTATAACAATAGAAGCAATGGACTGTCCGAGTAAGCTTAATGCAATCGTAATGGAAGCACCAAGGGCGGAGAAGCTTATATTACTAAAAAGAACGGTGAAAACCCCAATGGCCCCAGCGCTGTATAGATAAAGCGGAATACCTTTCTCAAAAAGAATTTTATTTTTGTTAATGATTAAAACGATAACAACTGCTACTAAGCCAACGAGGTGAATGACAACGCTTGCTGTATAATTCCCTATAATTTCGGATAAGATTCCGTTTAAAGGAATCATAATTGCGATAAGTGCACCTATAAAGACAGAAAGAAAGTTATACAATGTGATGTCCCCTTTATATTTCATATTTGTAATGACTGTATCATGCTGAAATTGTGTATTACTATGACATATGTCATAGTGAAAGAAGAAAATTTTGATTACAATGTGGATGAGTGGTAAAGGCGGGGGATTATGAAAAAGGTATGTAATTCTAGTAAGCTAGCAGATTATATGAAACAAAATAAAATTGATTCATTTTTTAGTAACGATATGAAGCCTTATATGGAGCTATTATTTTTTAGAAAGAATGAATTCATATGTAGGGAAAATGAGGATATAGATTATTTGTATTTTTTTGTTGAGGGAAAAGCGAAAGCATTTAACACATTAAGTAATGGGAAATCTGTATTGCTATGTTTTTATGATAGTTTGCAGTTGCTAGGGGATGTAGAATTAATTCACTCTCAAAAGATTACTTCAAACGTACAAGTAATGGCAGATTCGTATTGTGTTGGCTTGCCTTTAGGGAAAGTTAGAAACCAACTATTTCATGATGCGAAATTTTTAAGATGTATTTGTGGATCATTAGCTCACAAATTAAACAGACTTTCAAAAAATAGTACAATTAATTTACTATATCCGCTTGAAAATCGACTTGCTAGTTACATGTTAGCAGCGGGGGAAAGAGCGGTTCAGCATGGAAATAGAATTGTATTTAATGGGAATTTAACGGAAACAGCTGAATTGTTAGGAACGAGTTATCGGCATTTATTGCGCACATTAAATACCCTTTGTGATAAAGAGATTATAAAGAAAAACAACGGTTGCTTTGAAGTGATGAATGTAGAGGTGCTGAGGGAACTGGCTGCGGATGTGTATAGATAAAATTTTATAAATAGGAGCATTATTGTAAATGATTACACCTATCTTTCGGATTTTTGATATTGAAAAAGCATAGCTATTTTACTTTAACTTTTTAGGATTTAAACTTGATTGGGAACATCGGTATGAGGAAAATATGCCATTATATATGCAAGTCTCGTTAAATGATGCTGTGATACATTTATCCGAACATCACGGTGATGCATTACCAGGTGGTGCGATTCGTGTGAAATTGAACGATTTAAAAAACTATCATGCAGTATATTATCACGTAAAGAATATCCATATTCTAAACCTAATATAGAGAAAACACCTTGGGATACGATTGAATTAACAGTGATTGATCCATTTTCAAATAGAATTACATTTTATGAGGAAGTAATATAGAAATTGAGGTGCCACAAATAAGTTATTAAAGTAGGGGATAGGATGAAAAGGAAAATAGCTATAATTTCAGATGTTCACGGGAATAGTGACGCTTTAAAGGTAGTATTAAAAGATATTTCATGTCGTAACGTGGATTTAATAATAAATTTAGGTGATAGTGTATATGGGCCATTAGATCCTATAGGAACAATTAAACTATTAATGAAGAATGAGATGGTACATATTAAAGGAAACTGCGATCGTATGCTATGGGAATCGTTACAAGAAGAATCTTCTACATTGAATAAAGTACAACAGTTATTAACAAATGAACATATAGATTGGCTTAAAAAACATCCTTCTCAGTATGTCGTAGAAGATATTTTATTTTGTCATGGTACACCAAAATCCGATGAAGTATATTTATTAGAAGAAATGACTGAAAATGGTGCGGTGCTAAAGACTGAAGAAAGTATAATGGAAAAACTACAAAATGTTGAACAAAAGATAATAGTATGTGGACATACGCATATTCCTAGAGTAGTTTATTTATCAGACGGAAAGATAATTATAAATCCAGGGAGTGTAGGACTTCCAGCATACAAAGATGAGCTTCCTGTTTTGCATAAAATGGAATCGGGAACACCACATGCAAAGTATGTAATAATGGAAAAAAATGCGCAAGATTGGTTAATTGAACAAATATCTGTTTCTTATAATTGGGAAGAAGCGGCTCAGCTAGCTGAAAATAGTGATCGACATGATTGGGCAGTTGCGTTAAGGACTGGGAGAATAGAATGAAGGGTAGTTTACTTATTAGTAAACTGCCCTTTTTGTTTTGGGAAAATATTGAATTAAACAAAAATAAAATGATATGATTAGGTATAATATGAACATGTGAACAATTATTCATATATTATAAAGGAGGAAAAATGATGCTAGATGCAATTATTGTAGGAGCCGGTCAAGCTGGATTAGCAATGGGATACTATTTAAAGCAGGAACGTTATAACTTTTTGTTACTCGAGGCAGGGAACAGAATTGGTGATTCGTGGAGAAAACGCTATGAATCACTACAACTTTTTACACCAAGGGCATATAGTAGCTTGCCAGGTATGGCATTAATAGGAGAGAAAAATGGATTTCCATATAAAGATGAGATTGCCAGTTATTTAGAAGGATATGCACAATATTTTCAATTACCAGTACAATTACAAACTGAGGTTTTAAAAATAAGGAAACAAAAAGACATATTCGAATTACACACTTCTACAGAAATTTTACAATCGAAAAACGTCATTATTGCATCAGGTGGTTTTCAGCAACCATTCATCCCCTCATTTTCACAAAATCTTTCATCACAAATTTTTCAAATACATTCATCACAATACAAGTCACCATCGCAAGTTCCAATGGGAAAGGCGCTTGTAGTAGGTGGTGGGAATTCAGGAATGCAAATAGCAGTAGAACTTGCAAAAACTCATGAAGTTACAATGGCTATAAGTCACCCTTTAACGTTTTTACCGTTACATCTATTAGGAAAAAGTATTTTTTATTGGCTAGAAAAAACTTGTTTATTGTATGCCGAAATAAATACAAAGAGAGGAAGGTGGTTTCAGAGGGAAAAGGATCCCATTTTTGGTTTTGAAGGTAAGGAACTCATTCGTAATGGTGCAATAAAACTACAGGAAAAAGTCGTAAGTGCATCAGGAAATAATATTATGTTTCAAAATGGTGGCACGTATAGTGCACAAAGTATTATATGGTCAACTGGTTTTGTCCAAGATTATAAATGGATTGAAATAGAAAAGGCAGTGAATATGAATGGATTTCCTAATCATACAAAAGGAAGGAGTCCAGTAAGAGGATTATATTATATCGGGTTGCCGTGGCAATCTCAACGGGGTTCTGCGCTTATTTGTGGTGTAGGAAAGGATGCAGCACATTTGCTTTCTGAAATCAAAAAAATAGACCAGTAGCAAATACTACTGATCATCCATATGTACATGAATTAGGAGAGGTCAATCATTTATTAGCCTTATTATAATAGATTTTCAGAGACGAAAAAACTAAAAAATCGTGTTTCTATGTTGAGAAAGTTTTTTGTATCGAAATATAAAAAAATGGGGATTTTTATTGAAAGAAAATATGATATTTATATTTTAGTAAATTATGATATAGTCTATAAAAGGATAATTTCCTAAAATTTGATTTTTCACATAGTAATTACATTTGTAGATGGAAAGGGGAAGTGATTGTGAAGTTTGATGATCAACGTCTACTAGGAGTACGATTGGGTTCTGTACTCGTAACGGAAGAAAATCAATATTTAGTAATTAAGAAAAAAGACCATTATGCACTATTAAACATACATAATTTAGAATGCACACATGTGGAAGTGCAGTTAGAGCATATTGAAGAACTGTTGCATGAAGATTTTCAAGAAAGTATAACGGAAATTATCGCACCGGAACATATTAAAATTGTGGCGAAAAATGTGATATAAAGAAAGAGGCTGGGAGAATCAGCTTCTTTCTTTGTTTTTGCTTAGTTCATTATAAGGATAACATTTTTAAAACCTCACCAATAATCCCTTCCATTTGATGAACACCTAAATCCGAGTTTGTCATAATAATAGCGCTATTCCCTCGGAGTGGATAACAAACCATCATACATTGGAATCCAACGCCCCAGCCAAGTGAATAAATTTGTAAGTCTTCATTAGAGTCATCTAGAAAAACACCTAAGCCAGTCCATTTTGAGCAGCCTTGAGGAGAAATCATATCTTGTACTGTTTTTGGAGAAAGCGCTAGCTTGCTATTTCCTTGTAAGGAATGAATAAGTTCGATTACTAAAGTTGATAAGTCCGATGGTGTTGTCCAAATGCCTGAAGCAGCTGCAAATGGATAAAACGGATACTTTTCATTTGTTACAGTCCCATCTTTATTATGCCCGCAAGCAAAGGTATTGGTTTTCTCTATGTCTTCAGGAGAGAATAGTGTACTATTTTTCATTTGTAGTGGCTGAAAGATAAATTCTTTTAGTAACTGACTAAATGATTGCCCAGTAATATCTTCTAGTAGTTGTTCGATTATACAAAAGCTTGCGTCAGAGTAGTGAAATTCACTTTCTGGTTCATAATTAACTTCTAGAGGTACTGGGCAATATAATGTTTTACCGGCAAGGAGTTCAGGAATTTTAGGTATTCCTTGCGCAAGCCTATAATGTTCAAAACTATTAGGAGGGTCGATTATTCCGGATTGATGACTTAATAAATTTCGTAAAGTGATTTTTTTCTTTGAAGTCAATTTGTTGGTAGGGATTTTCCAAGATGTGAGTCTATCATTTACGTCTTCATCTAAATTTACAATTCCTTGATCACATAATTTTAGTACGAGCGTTGCGGTGATGAATTTGCTAATAGAACAAGAATTGAAGATGGAATTTGTAGTAATATTTCTAGTTGTTCCAGATTCCAGTGTTCCGTAGGTTTTCGCTTCGTCTAGTTTGCCATCACGTATAACAGCAAGGCTTAAACCGGCAACAGAATATTGTTTCATTTGCTTGTATATATTTTTACTTAATAGGTTCATAGTATCTCCCTTCTAATAAAACGGAATATTAACTTTATTATACATTAGTAAATAAAGAGAAGTGTTGTGAATGGAATAAAAAGGTGAGTTTTAATAGAAGGAGAGAATAAAAGAAAATGGAAAATAGTTGCTTTAAAAAGAACTTGGTCTTGTAAGCCGAGTTCTTTTTAGAATAGTATGAGTTTAGTGTATACAAAGGAGAGATACAGATGAAAAAGAAGCTTATAATAGGAGGATTTCTTACCTTAATTAGTGTAATGGGGATAGTTGTTTACTTGATTTTCCAAGGGATATTCATTCCAAATCAATTAAAAGCGGATAAGTTTTTAATAAAAGGTGTAGATGTCGCATCTTATCAAGGAGAGATAGATTGGAGAGAGTTAGAAAAACAGAATATGAAGTTTGCGTTTATAAAGGCTACTGAAGGGAGCTCGTTTGTGGATGAGTACTTTTCGGAAAATTGGACTAATGCTGATAAGACAAATATGCGTATAGGAGCGTATCATTTTTTTAGTTTTGATAGTAAGGGTGAAACGCAAGCAGAGCAATACATAAGAACTGTTCCAAAACATGAACGAGCATTGCCACCAGTTATAGATGTTGAGTTTTACGGTGATAAAAAAGACAATCCCCCTAAGCGTGAAGATGTTACGAAAGAGTTGACGGTAATGATAAAAATGTTAGAAAAACATTATGATAAGAACGTGATATTGTATGCAACTCAAGAGGCGTATGACTTGTACATAAAAGATGCATATCCTGAATGTGATATATGGATTCGTAGTGTTCTTACAAAGCCGAGTTTATCCGATGAGAGAAAATGGACGTTTTGGCAATACACGAACCGTGGAAGATTAAGCGGTTATAATGGAAAAGAAAAATATATTGACTTGAATGTGTTTTATGGGAATGAGGAAGAGTTTGAGAATTATGGAATGAAAGATTAATAAAAAATATGTAAGAAAAGATGGAACAAACTTTTGGAATGAATTGTCTATTATAGGTAATAACTATTTGCTTTGAAAGAAAGGATTGATAAGGATGAAAAAGAATACGTTATTAAAAATAGGGCTATGTGTTAGTTTACTAGGAGCAAGTCAATTTGCTACTGCAATATCTCCTGTACAAGCAGAACAAGAGGTAGAACAGAAAGTAATAAAAAATGAGACAGGAACAATTTCAATTTCTCAGCTAAACAAACATGTATGGGTTCATACTGAGTTGGGTTATTTTAACGGAGTTACAGTTCCTTCGAACGGTCTAGTTCTTAATACTTCTAAAGGTTTAGTACTTGTAGACTCTTCTTGGGATGATAAGTTAACGAAAGAATTAATAGAGATGGTAGAAAAGAAGTTTCAGAAGCGAGTAACTGATGTCATTATTACACATGCACATGAGGATCGAATTGGCGGAATTAAAACGTTGAAAGAAAGAGGTATTAAAGCGCATAGTACAGCATTAACTGCGGAACTAGCAAAGAAAAATGGTTATGAGGAGCCGCTTGGAGACTTGCAAACGATTACGAGTATGAAGTATGGAAATATGAAAGTAGAAACGTTCTATCCAGGTAAAGGACATACAGAAGATAACATTGTCGTATGGTTACCTCAATATAAAATTTTAGCTGGAGGCTGTTTAGTGAAATCTACGGAAGCCAAAGATTTAGGGAATGTTGCTGATGCGTATGTAAATGAGTGGTCCGGATCAATTGAAAATGTGTTGAACCGATATGGAAATATGATTTCAGTAGTACCTGGTCATGGTCATGTAGGTGACAAAGGATTGCTTTTACATACACTAGATTTGTTGAAATAAGAAACGAGAAATAAAATAATGATGAAGCTTATTGTAGATTTAAGAAACTTTTGGAATACAAAAGAGAGAAGAAAACAATTTCCTTCTCTGTTTATTCTAGCTATATTTAAATGCTGAAGCTATCGATTACGCCTGAATACGTCACTGAGATTTTAATTCTAAGTATACAAATACTAGTACCGTCATAATTGCTATAACAACGTAGGTAGCATCAAGCATTATAAGTGTTTTTAAAGTTTCAGTCATCAAAGTTCACCCCTGTTATAAAAATATAACATGATTTCTTTATCAATTAGATAAGAGATCATAAAGATAAAAATGTACATGAAATTCCTTAAGTAGTTGTTATATCAATATATCATAAAGTAATGTAAATAATGTTAAGACAGTGTAAAAGTATTGTAAATAAAGAGATTTCTCATAAAGTCTTTAAAACGTTTTTAACAAAAAAATGATTGTTCCTCAAAATGAAAAAAACGCCATTCTTCTGTTGAATGATAGAAAAGGATGGCGTTTTTCTAAGTTTATTTCTGTAACTGATGAATTACAACTATTTGCTTAAGAGATTCAAAACTCTTTATTGACAAATATATTACGAAATCTTGGTTTTGTACAATGAACTAGTAAGTAAAAGATTTAGTTGCTTTACATATATTGATGAATCAAAATGTCGCTAGCATTTCTTTAAAATAATTATCTAGATGTTTGGAACCATCAATAGAAGTGTCCATGCTTATGTATGAATTTTAAAGTGTCAATAAAAATATTATGTCAACAATATGAACTGTCACAAACTTTTACATATTATTGTGATTGATATCACATCCCTTTTTCTCAATGGGTATTATGCTTAGTTTGTAAGGAATGATTGGGAGAGGGTGGGATGATATGTTTTGTTATCAATGTGAACAAACGCCAACAGGTGGATGTAAAGTAATAGGTGTTTGCGGAAAGAATGAAACCATTGCAAGTTTACAAGATACGATTGTGTTTGGGTTAAAAGGAATTGCAGCTTATCGTACCCATGCTGCTCAGCTAGGGTATACAGATGCATTTGTAGATGCTACAACGCAAGAAGCGTTATATATGACATTAACAAATTCTAACTTTAATGAACAAGAACATATTGATATGGCTATGAAAGTAGGGAAATCAGCTTTACGAGTGATGGAGTTATTAGATGAGGCACATACGAATCACTTTGGTGTTCCAGAGCCTGTTCAAATTACACAAAATCATGTAGAAGGTAAGGCAATTGTAGTTACTGGTCATAATTTATTTGCATTAGAGGAATTACTAAAGCAAACAGAAGGAAAAGAAATTAATATTTATACGCATTCTGAAATGCTACCAGCACACGGATATCCACAATTGAAAAAATATAAACATTTAAAAGGAAACATTGGTAAGGCATGGTATGATCAGCGACGTCTTTTTGAAAAATTTACTGGTGCCATTTTAGCTACGACGAACTGTGTTATGCCAATTAAAGGATCATACTCTGATCGATTCTTTTCATATGACATTGCAGGTCTAGAAGGTGTACGAAAAATTGAAAATGATGATTTTACACCATTGATTCAAAAAGCGCTAGAACTTCCAGAAGTACATATGGATTCGGATGAACAGTTAGTGACAGGGTTTCATCATAATACAGTATTATCATTAGCTCCAGAAATTATTGAGGCAGTGAAGGAAGGGAAAATAAAGCGTTTCTTTGTCATTGCAGGTTGTGATGCCCCGGGAAAAGGAGGAGAATATTATCGTGAATTAGCAACGTCACTTCCGCCAGAAACGGTTATTTTAACAACTTCTTGTGGGAAATTCCGCTTTAATGATGTAAATTATGGTGTTGTACCTGGTACGGAGATTCCGCGTTACATTGATTTAGGGCAATGTAATAACTCAATTTCGACAGTGAAAATAGCGGCCGCTTTAGCAGATGCTTTTCAATGTGAAGTGAATGAATTGCCAGTGAGTATTGTTCTATCATGGTTTGAACAAAAAGCGGTTGCCATTTTACTTGGGCTATTTAGTCTTGGGATTCAAGATATCCGCATTGGTCCAAAGGCCCCTGAATTTATTTCACCTGGCGTGCTTGAGGTATTACAAGAAACATTTGGTTTAAAACTAATTACAACTGCAGCAGAAGATATGGATATGATGTTATCGTAACAAAAAAATGATCCGTCTTATTAATAAGAAGAGTTAGCCATATTCATTAACTTCTGTATAGTATAGCGCCCCAACACAAAAAGGTAGAATTTTTGTGTTGGGGTATTTTCTTTTCTTAGTAGGATAAGTATGTGGCGAAATTTTTTCAAAAAGAAAATCGGCTGTATCTAATAGGTAATAGTTGATTTTAGAAAAAATATAAAAATCGAGTTGACATCTATCGCTACTTAGTCATACAATGTACTTGTAATAAGCGATACTGAATAGTGTTGTTTCTCAAAATATATTCAGTAAACAATAGGTAATAGCGGATTTTAGAAAAAATTTGAAAATCAGTTGACATTCTCTCTACTTAGTCATACAATGTACTTGTAATAAGTAATACTGAATAGTGGGGTTTTTCAAAAGCTATTCAGTAAAAATTCGCCTTAGTACTCTGTAATACTGAATATAAGTCAGACAGAATAGGGGGTAGAGGAGGATCAGAATATGGAAAATTTAACTGAAATGCTGAAAGGTTCGCTGGAAGGATGTGTGCTGGAAATCATCAGTCGCCGTGAAACGTATGGCTATGAGATTACCCGTCACCTGAATGATCTTGGGTTTACCGAAGTCGTGGAAGGAACTGTGTATACCATCCTCGTACGATTAGAGAAGAAAAAGCTTGTGAATATTGAAAAGAAACCGTCAGATATGGGGCCGCCCCGTAAGTTTTATTCACTTAATGATGCTGGCCGCCAGGAGCTTGAATTGTTTTGGGGAAAATGGGATTTTGTATCCTCAAAGATTAACGTCTTGAAGTCAAACTAGCTTCATAAGATAAGTTATTACGTCTAATGTTTTTGGAATTTCTTGTTCTGCTTTATAAAAAAGGAGGAAAAACAATATGATGGAAATGTTCAAAAAATTAATTGGTGATAAAAAAGAGTACAAAATGATGATGGCACGAGTTGGGGCTCTGCCAGAGGACTACCAGTTTGTATTTAAGAAAATTCAAAACTACATGTGGAATTTCTCAGCGGGCAACGGGATGGATATGCTACACATACAGTATGAATTAATCGATTTGTTTGAAGCCGGTGCGGCGGAAGGCAGACAAGTGCTTGAAATCACTGGGGAGGACGTGGCATCTTTTGCTGACGAACTAGTGGCAAATGCTAAAACTTATGTCTCCAAGTATCGTGAAGATTTGAATGAAAGTATCATGAAACAATTGAGAAAAAAATAAATGCAATAGGTAATACCGACTGATTAGCTGGTTACAAATGTGAATTGCCGCCATCGCTATTCAGTTATATTTTTAAATCAGTACTAAGTAATACAGATTATCAGTGATACTAAATAGAGAAGTGTAGGCAGTCTAGCTTTGCAAAATATTTTTTATAAGGAGGAAAAAAGTATGACCAATGCAGCGATTTCTGTAAAAGGATTAAAAAAATCCTTTAAAGATAAGGAAGTGTTAAAGGGGGTGGATTTTGAGGT
Source organism: Bacillus sp. H1a (assembly GCF_000633475.1). Lineage (NCBI taxonomy): Bacteria > Bacillati > Bacillota > Bacilli > Caryophanales > Bacillaceae > Bacillus > Bacillus sp. H1a. The sequence continues at coordinate 69,975 of NZ_AYMH01000054.1, forward strand.
GCAGCGTGGCGAAATTTTCGCACTGCTGGGCTCAAATGGAGCTGGCAAGACGACGACGGTCAACATCCTCTCGACGCTGATGAAGCCCGATGGCGGCGAAGTAGGCATTTGCGGTTTTGACGTTCAGCGTCAACCGGATTATGTTCGTCAAAGCATCAGTCTGACAGGACAGTTCGCAGCTTTAGACGGTATGCTCACGGGGAGAGAAAACTTGATAATGATCGCCAAGTTGCGTGGAGTTTCCAATCCCGCTCAAGTTGCTGACAATTTGCTCGCAAGATTTAGCCTGACAGATGCAGCTAACCAGAGGGCAGACCAGTATTCGGGAGGGATGAAGCGCCGATTAGATATCGCCATGAGCTTGATCGGGACGCCAGCAGTCATTTTTCTCGACGAACCGACGACAGGGCTTGACCCCGAAGCGCGGATTGAAGTGTGGGATACCGTCAAGGAACTGGCTGGCGGTGGCACAACAATCTTGTTGACAACTCAGTACTTGGAGGAAGCAGAACAACTGGCGGACCGTATCGCTATCTTGCATGGCGGAAAAATTATTACGACTGGTACTCTTACTGAACTTAAAGAGATGTTCCCGCCAGCAAAAGTGGAGTATATCGAGAAACAGCCGACATTGGAAGAAATTTTCCTTGCAATCATCGGCAAAAAGGAGGAGATGTAAATGAAGAGCAAAACAGGGGTATTACTAGGTCGTTTAATGCGCAATATTATGCGCAGTCCGGATACGATTATTACAGTAGCGATTACACCAATTATGATGATGCTGTTGTTTGTCTACGTATTTGGCGGCGCCATAGAGACAGGAACGGATAACTACGTCAATTATTTATTGCCGGGAATCTTGCTGATGGCTATCGCATCCGGTGTCGCTTACACTTCCGTGCGGTTGTTTACGGATGTAAAGAGTGGGTTGATGGCACGTTTCATTACTATGCCCATCAAGCGCTCGTCAGTATTATGGGCTCACGTATTAACCTCACTCGTTGCTAATGTGCTTACTATCGTAGTGGTTATCCTTGTTGCGCTTTTAATGGGCTTCCGTTCTAGTGCTAATATTCTAGATTGGCTCGCGGTAGCTGGAATACTCGGGATGTTTACACTAGCGCTGATATGGCTGGCTGTCATTCCCGGATTGACAGCGAAGTCTATGGAAGGGGCGACAGCCTACTCGTACCCGCTAATTTTTCTACCATTTATCAGTTCGGCTTTTGTTCCTACCGAAACTATGCCAAAAATTGTTCGTGCGTTCGCTGAGAACCAGCCTGTGACTTCAATCGTGAATGCGATTCGTGCCCTCTTGTATGAAGGGTCTGTTAGCAACGATATCTGGGTCGCGCTTGCTTGGTGCGTCGGCCTCATGGTCATCGCTTACTTCTTCGCCAATAAAGCATTTAAACGTCAGTTAGGGTAAGTACACCATCGGTTCGGTGTCTCGTGACAACTAAATTTTCCGAAATAAAATATATGTTTGGAAAAGTGGATTGAAATCACATTAATCTTAGTTATTGCTATAGTTGTTGGTATTTTTACTGGTTACACAGTTGGTACGTATGTAGGTTCAGACGTTGAAAAAAAGCAGACTGAGAGAGTTAAAGGGGAAGAAATAATATTTTGAACTCAATTCTAATCGTCATATAATTAATGCAATTTTTATATATGAAAAGCCCACCTATTTCCGTAGGTGGGCTTTATCTTTATTACACAATACCAAAGTATACTCTCTTTTTCTCATAAACTTTATGTAATTATGCATATTTAGATAAAACTACACTTAATAAATATTACATATTGTAAAAGATATCCTGTGGAGTTATTCTTTTAAAAGGCGTAACATGTCAATCATTATAGAAGTTGTGGTGGCTCCTTGGGGGAGAAGTTCCTTTTTTCTGAAAAATGAATATAAATTCATTATATGTAATAAATATTCGCTAAAATAATTTTATGTTTTCTTAATTTATTTCTTTACATCTGCATTGATCATTTAGTATAACAGTTTTCACTTCTAAAATAAGGTACTTCAACAAAGGAGAATATAAGTATCTTTATAACGAGTTCCTAATATAATCAATGTGTTAACAAAAGGAACTCTGTATTATTTTTGCTTTTCTACCGACTAATACAGCTTCAAACGATGGACACAATTGCTACATACCACTTGGAATTAATTATCTATTCATAATTCTGATTATTCAATCTTTCTAAAAATAAAAAAACATTAGACTCGTAAATATTAACGTTATAATGAGGGCGTCGAGAGGTAATCTATTACCGACGGAGAAAATATCAAACATTTTAAAATTGGACAGAATGACACGATTACTTTAAGAAAGGTGTGTGCTTAGAAGGGGGATTTATTCAAAATAGTTCAGCAGCAGTGGACATCGCATTAGCTAGCGTAAACAATATCATAACTGCTGGCGAAGTTATTGAAACGATGTATAGGGTTGGTTGGAGCATAAATGCCTCGCAAATTAAGAGAGACAGACAGGTTTAGGTGGAATCGTTTACAGTATGGAGAATTTTGTAAGCGATTCATTTTTCAAAAATGGTCTATGTTCCTAAGCCTAAAAAGAGACGTAAGAATAGGATACAAGGGGGAATAATTATATGAATGGGAATACTGCAAAAAATATAGAATTTCAAGCTGAAAATACTGCAGTAAAAAATGAGGAATATCTAGATCCTAAAAAGTGGCATAAACAAGATACTACCTGGGCATTGAGCCTTTTTGGAACAGCAATTGGAGCAGGAGTACTCTTTTTACCTATTAATGCAGGTTCAGGTGGTTTATTATCATTACTGTTAATTACCATACTTGCATATCCTGTTATGTATTATTCACATAGGGCGCTTGCTAAAATGATATACGCTTCAAATTCTGCTGATGAGGGGATTACAGGCACGATAAGAGAGTATTTCGGAAATAAGGCAAGTATCATTTTTAACATAGTATATTTCGTCTCAATTTATACGATCGTGTTGATGTATTCGGTTGCACTTACAAATACTGCGAGTAGTTTTATGGTGCATCAATTGCACATGCAGGAGCCTCCAAGGGCCATTTTATCGCTTGTATTAGTACTCGGTCTTATCGCTATACTAAATTTTGGTCAAGATATCACTGTAAAGATAATGAGCATGCTAGTATATCCTTTCATAGCTTCTCTACTTTTTATCGCAATATCTTTAATTCCACAGTGGAATACGTCAATGCTTAGTTTTTCAAGTGTTTCTACTGCTTCAACAGGAACAGGATATTTTGGAACGATATGGATGATACTACCAATCATAGTGTTCTCGTTTAATCATTCTCCTATGATTTCGTCATTCGTTATGAAACAGAGAGCTACGTATGGAATAGACGCTACTGATGCCAAGTGTGCTCAAATACAAAAAGTTTGTTATATCATGACATTCGTTGTTGTTATGTTCTTTGTTTGGAGCAGTACTTTAAGTTTGACTCCAGATGATCTTAAGGTGGCAAAAGAACAGAACTTGTCAATCCTATCCTATCTTGCTAATGAGCTTAATTCTCCTGTAATCACTATTGCAGCTCCTATCATTGCGTTTGTGGCTATTACAAAGTCTTTCCTTGGCCATTATATAGGAGCGTATGAGGTAATGCGTGACATGATTATCAAGTCCGGTAAAAAACGTGGGAAAGATATAGGAGAAAAAACAGTTAAGACAATGATTCTTACTTTTGTCGTATTAACATGCTGGTATGTTGCTTATGCAAATCCAAGTATTCTTGGAATCATTGATGCCCTTAGCGGTCCATTAGTTGCTGCTATTTTATGTCTATTACCAATGTATGCAATTCGTAAAGTACCAGTACTAGCTAAATATAGAGGGAAAGCGAGCAATGTATTTGTCATTGTTATAGGTATCCTTACTGTCCTAGCAAGTATTAAGTCATTATTCTAATTCACTATTGTTTGTTTTAGTGCAAAAATAGTGGGATATGAAAAAAGAACGAAAGAGATTATGGATAAGATAAATCCACATTCGAAACTTAAACAAGCAATTTAATGAGGGTTAAACTCTAATATAAAAAGACATGAACTAAGATTAGTTCATGTCTTTTTTGTGTTGGCGTTATTACTAGAAAAGCGTTTAAAGCAGCCGTAGCGAATAAAATGGTTTTACTAGGTATTTGAATAGAAGTAACTGGTCACTGCTTATGGGCAGTATAAACATAATCTCTCTTGTAAACCTTCTAACACTTCTTCAGGCACTTCCCTGATTTTGATATCTTTACCTAGGAAAAGTAGCCAATTTGTTATTTCTGTTAATTCGTCGAGATTGTTAACATTGATAAAAGTCTTTAGAATGGCTGTGGATTGATAAGGATTTGTATAGGAAATAGAAATTTTTAAAGGATGGTATTTTTTGAACTGGGCAATCGCTTTTGGACCAAGTTCAAGTACAAGGTTGATTGCTTCGTCTTTCTTACTTAGTTTTTCTAAAATCTTTTTCTTACTTAATCTCTTTTTCGTCTTATAGGGCTCGACATTAATGAGATGATCGACAAGAAACATCTTCTTTTTTTCTTCTTTTATGTCAAAGCCTTCAATTATCCAATGGCTTTTTTCTTGATAAAGGTGTAGTAGATAAATTGGATAAGACTTGATCACATTCTCTTCTTTTAGGGTGATCAATAAATGGCTATCCAAAAGAAGGATTTGGATGAGTTTTTCTAACATAGGGTGGGGGAGGTCAGAAAGCTCAAGTAGGTCGGGATTGTGGGGATTAGTCCCTTCAAAAAGCAAGATTTGATTTAAAAGAACAAGGTCATCCTGCTGGATTTCTGAGATGAGTCCCAGTATTTTTTCGGCTAAAGATTGACGACTCTTTAGATAGGGGAGTTGTTGATTTCTTGTAGCCATAAAGGCAATAAAAAGAGCTTTAACCTCATTATCAGTAAAGCGAACAACGGGCAGGATAGAGTTATGCATAACAAAATATCCCCCAGCCCTTCCAACTTCAGCGACAAGTGGCATCCCCATGGCTTCAATTTCTCTAATGTCTCTAATAGCTGTCGATCGTGAGATGTTAAATTCTCGTATGATTTCAGAAATTGTAAAGTGGGAGCGGTTGTTGATATACCGCATGAGGGTATTAATCCGTTCAACTTTTTTCATTTTGGTCTCCTAAACAGTATCATTTTTTGACATGATTTAAGGATATTATAAACTCATCAGATGAAAAGATAAATCGTTTGATTAATAAAAAAGAGGAAGGTTTTGAATATGAAAAATTATACTTTAGAAGAAAAAGATAGCTTTATTGTTTTAGGTATTGGAACTGAACTTAAGAGCGAATACACAGACTTTGCTGGAATAAATAAAGAAAAGGAAGACTTTTGGTGGGCCGTTAAACAAGATGGAAGGCTGGATACTTTAAAAGCTATAGCTACAAATGATTACATTTTTTCCGTGAGCGAAGCGGTAAATAACAAGATGATGTATTATGCTGGTGTCATGACAGAGGAAACGATACAAGAAGAATCTAGAGTTATCCAGTTTCCTATGGGAGAATACCTAGTAGTTAAGGGGGAAGGCAAGACAGCTGAGGAGTTAAGTAATAAGCTTACTGGAATTGCCTTTGGTCAAGTCTTACGAGAAGCGAAGGAGTTTGCCTATGTTGGAGGGCCAAATACAACGGTTGAGATGGGACAGCGAAACGGCTTAGTTTTTGGTGAAATGTGGATTCCAGTTGTTAGGAAGTAAAGAGTTAAAAGGAGAGATGGAATTGTCCAATATCGTAGATTTTAAAAATGTAACTACAGCTGGCTTAGAGTCTTCACCTGTAGCAGAAGCGCTTGCTGGTTTACGTGCCCATGAGGCCCGTTACTTTATGAACAAATACAAGTATGAATTTACGGTTGTACCAGCTAGTGAAAGTAAGGAGAATCTTGATTATGTGAACCGCATTTTGAAAGAAGAGCGTAATATTGAGTTTGCGGCGAAACCTATAGAAACATCTTGTTTTCAAGTGGAAAATATTAAATTTACCTACGTCTTTTATGAGGATGGTCTTGCAGTCAACGTCATGTATACATTGGATAACCCGAAGAAGCGGGCTGTCGGATTTAAGCTTTCTGAAGGAATGGAGATACCAAAGGAGTTAGAAGAGAAGTTTAAGTTTGCTAGGCAGAAGTCTAAATTAGCTGGAACAATTCGGGGGTCTTTTTTTGTAATAAAAGGAGAATATAGTGTAAGTTAAAGAACCTAGTCGTTTGTTTTATTTTAACAGGCGCGATTATGGAAGGTGTGGCTAACGATCTTGAATTGTTAGCCTTTTTTATATTGTTCAAAATAGCGTACATTGTTATTAAGCTAAGAACATGCAAAATTTTATACAGACCTCAGCTAATCCAGTAACAAATAAGAACCGAATGTAAAAAAATGAACAAAGTCATAGAAAGAGAAAGAGACAGGGATCTGCCTTTTCTTTACTACCGATAATAGTACGTAATGTTAATCTTTTCTCTCCACACTCGTGATAAAATGAACGATAAGAAATTTATGTAAGATAAAAGGGGGGAAGATACATGGTCAGTTTTAGTACTTTGCTAGCTTTTGCACTTGTTTCACTTAGCATGGTTTGTTCACCTGGGCCTAACATGATTTATCTCATTTCTCGCTCGATTACGCAGGGGCGTATGGCAGGATTCATTTCTCTTTTGGGTATCATGCTTGGCTTCATAATTTATATAATCGCAACAATGTTCGGACTTACAGCTCTTTTCCTTGCTGTTCCCGCTGTCTATGAAGCAGTCAAGTGGGCAGGTGCCGCTTACTTGCTCTGGCTCGCCTGGAATTCGATTAAGCCTGGGGCTACATCTATTATGGAACCTCGTACTATTTCTATTGAGCCACCACGGAAATTATTTCTAATGGGACTCATGACTAATCTTCTGAATCCCAAGATTGCTATTTTATATGTATCACTTTTACCTCAATTTGAAGATCCTGAGAAGGGATCGTTACTTCTACAAGGTGCAGTTTTGGGCTTTACGCAAATAACGGTTAGCTTTATCGTCAATCTCCTAATTGTGTTTACAGCAAGTAGAGTTGCCAAGTGGTTTGGCACACGCCCAACGTGGCTGCGAGTGCAGCGTTGGCTTATGGCAAGCGTCTTGACAGGTCTTGCGGTACGTCTTGCTTTTGAACGTCGTCAGTAAGAGCATCCCTAAAAAAATGACTATCTTTTTAAAACGATTGTAAGGGAAACAAAAATTATGTCAAAAGTAAAGCCAGCCTACTGTATGGTTTTACTTTTGACTAGCGTTTTCGTATAATATAATATCCCTCAATACTCTCTAAAGTTACACAATCCCATCCATTAATATGATTGGAAACCCAGTTTCTCGGTCAGGTATAGATTCAAAAAGTTCTCTTCGATTCTCCTGTGGTCGATATCGCTCAGCTATATTAAAGTGAAGAAAGGTTATGATGGTTTATATCGAGAGAGTGGAGAATCGGCAATTTCATGGTAAACAAAGGTTTGTTCTAATGTTATTTAGGTCAATCGGATTCCTTCAAATGCATTCATCACTAAATGATGGACATAGGAATCATCCAACTTTTCACCGGTTACTAGCAATCGATAGAAAATGGGTCCGTAAATTAGATCAATGCTTAATTCAACATCGAGGTTTTCTTTCAATTCTCCTCTTTGAATTCCCTTCTCCAGAAGTTGCTTTGCTTGCAGTCGACGGGGCTGGAAATATCGAGTACGATATTCCTCTGCCAGTTTTGAATCAAATTGTCCTTCGCCTACTAACTCATTAATAATGGTCCCTTCCCGACTTGTCAAAAAACTGGCTAAACTCGTGGCGTGTATTACGATATCATTAAATGACGAGCCTGTATCAGGTATAGGCAATCTGGCTGCGGCAGCGGAAAGAAAACCATCCATTACCACAGCAGCCTTATTAGGCCACCATTTATAAATCGTAGCTTTGCTAACTTTAGCACGATCTGCAATTTTATCGACTGTGACTGCTTTAAAACCGTTTTCCAGCAATAACTCATAGGATGCGGAAAGGATAGACCTTTGGGTTTCGATATTACGTGGTCGTCCTCTTTTTCCTTGCACATTAATCATTCCTTTCAAGAACATAAACTATACGTTTAGTATACTTAATATGAATAAAAAGTAAAATAGACTATTTACAAAACTGAACGTTTAGTATATTATTTTTGTTAATTAATAAACTAAACGTTCAGTTTATTAATTAACAAGGAGTTTTGTGATGGTAAACGATGCAGCGAAGTCCAAAGCTTCGTTACATCATTTACTAAAAAATACTTAGAAAAAGGGAGTGAAAGAGTGGGGAAATTGAACCTTTTAAAAGAAGAATTGAAAGTGGTTCAATTTCAACTTAGTACAATGACCGATAATATCGCAGAAGCTTTTGCCAAGATGATTTAGTAATTCCGAAATAAAAGTATGGGAGGAGTTAGTTATGTCTAATTTTAAAAATCAAGCAATTAATAAGGAAATTTCAGGGGGGTTAACCATTCTTCTAGCAATTGCATGTGGTATCATTGTGGCTAATCTTTATTATGCACAGCCTTTGATTGGGGTAATTAGTAATGTAATAGGGCTTTCTAATAGCAGCGCTGGCTTAATTGTTACGCTAACCCAGATTGGATATGTTGTCGGCTTACTATTTCTTGTACCTTTGGGGGATATTGTTGAGAATCGAAAGTTGATAGTTATATTGTTATTTCTAAGTGCAGTTGCCCTAACTGCCACAGTTTTTGCAAAGCATGGAATCTTGTTCTTAGTAGCTTCATTCTTTATCGGATTGGGATCGGTCGCGGCTCAAGTGCTCGTACCTTTTGCATCATACCTTTCATCGGAAGAGGCACGCGGTCGCGTAGTTGGCAATGTCATGAGTGGTCTGTTATTAGGTATTATGCTTTCACGTCCGATATCAAGTCTAGTAGCTGATATCTGGGGGTGGAATGCAATATTTACTTTGTCTGCTACCGTAATCGTTGTCTTGGCGATTATATTATTAAAATTACTTCCTACTAGGAAACCAACGACAAGAACAAACTATATCGCCTTACTTAGTTCAATGTGGCAACTGCTGCGAATTACTCCAATCTTACGTCGTCGCGCAATTTATCATGCGTGTGTATTTGGGACTTTCAGTTTATTCTGGACCACTGTGCCGTTATTATTGTCTAGTCCTACTTTTCATTTTTCTCAGACAGCTATAGCACTATATGCACTTGTCGGAATTACAGGGGCAATAGCTGCACCGATAGGTGGTCGCTTAGCTGATCTTGGATGGACACGACCCGCCACTGGGATAGCTCTCACTGTTGTCATCGTTGCTTTATTATTACCACTCATTATTCAAAGTAGTTCGCCTATCGGAATAGCTATTCTAGTAATTTCAGCTATTCTACTAGACATGGGAGTATCAGCAAACCTTGTGCTAAGTCAACGTTTGATTTTCTCTTTGGAGCCAGAAATTCGTAGTCGCTTAAATGGATTATTCATGGCTATTTTCTTTTTGGGTGGTGCTGTTGGATCCTCTATCGGAGGATGGGCATACGCCTCAGGTGGATGGAGTGCAGCATTATGGGTGGGAATCGCTTTTCCGACCATAGCACTGCTTTATTTCGCCACTGAGAAATAGTTCTATAATCAAATTTAAACAGTCAGGATTCGTCTGACTGCTTATTCATTGGTATGTCCGAGCTTTAGAGATTAATTGCGATTGTTTTGAGGTTTTAGCGCCAGAGCCAGATTTTTTGTCACTATCGCTGAAAGGGGACCAAACTCACCGTGTAAAATGTGTCTGAACTCTAGTTAGACTATGATAAAAAAAGAGCTTATGGTAGAAAACAAGCTCTCATTAAAAGAAATAACGTAATTGAGATATCTATATATTAACAATTGGTTTATTACGATTCAACATGTCTCATATTGAGAAATAAATTATAAGAGGTTTGATAAAACTAAAGTGAATTATTGACATAATATTTTGACGGTAATATAATAAATCTCGAATTCAAGATAATTTGCAAAAGATTGGTAATTATGATCATGATTTATGATGAGAACTTATCTTGAAAGTTATTTTTGGTATTACCAAGGGCAGTATAATCAATCACAAAGCGTATTGAAGAAAATATAAAAAGTTATGAACTTATTCCAACTGAATTTGCAGTTCCTGAGTTACTTACTATACAGTAAAGGCGATTAGCCTATAAAAAAATTGGAGAAAAACTATTACTTGCAAGTAGCAGTATTACGTATGTAGTTGTGATGTTGGAAAAGAAGAGGTTCTTAATAAGAAAACTATGTCCTAAAGACCGCCGTGTCACGTATGCGTCAATTACTTCAGAAGACATTGAATTGATGGATACTATTTTCCCTCAGCATAAAGAGGCGATTAGGTAAATATTTGGTGGTTTAGGCTTTGGTGAGAAAAAAGTGATAATTGAACAGTTGAGAAAATTAGGATATTACGTGCGAGAACTATAAATTTTCAGACATATATCTCGAACTAGTAATATCCTAATTAAATATAAATTAAATAAATAAGGGGAGGGAAATCAATAAATGTAGTCATTTAATGGTATCCAAAATAAAGAAATCATGGGATTACAATTCATATAAACAGGAAAGATAGTTGTTAAGCCAATGCATACATAGTGTTCTTTTAAGTGTGAATCCTTCATAAAAAGGAGAGTGGATATCAAGAATGGAATTACGTCATTTAGAGTATTTTATTCAAGTTTGTAATAATGGTAGTTTTACTAAAGCTGCGGAAGTTCTAGGTATTTCACAGCCGACTTTAAGTCAACAAATACGTGTGTTAGAAGGTGAACTTGATACACCTTTATTTCATCGAGTTGGAAGAGGTATCAAAATTACAGAAGCAGGTAAGTTGCTGTTTGATAAAGGGAGATTTATCATGCAACAATTTGATGAGGTCTATAATGAAATTTTTGAATTAAAGGGTGTAAAAAGAGGTGTGATTACTATAGGAGGTTTATTAGAAGATCTCACTTATTTAACACCTTATATTATGAAGTTTCAACAACATTATCCCAACATCGTAGTAAAAATTATAGAATCAGAAGTTGCTGTAAATCAAATCATTGACAAAAATATTGATATAGGGATCACACGTAGTGCTCAAATCCCAGACACATTAACAAGCACCCTTTTGTATAGCGAAGATCTCGTCCTTGTAATTCCAAAAAATCATCCTTTGAATGAAAAATCATTTGTTTCTTTTCGAGAATTAGCAGGGCTGAGTAGAATAATGGTTTCATGTAGTTGTCGTGAATCAATTAAGATATATTGTGAAAGTTTAGGGTTATCTTTATCTGAAGCAAATATAGAAACAAAATCTTCTATTTCTCTATTGAGCCTTGTATGCAATGGACATGGGGTTGCCATAATACCACTCTCACTGGTTGATTTTGTTAATAATGATTCCTTGAGCATAGTTCGTATTGTTGATCCAACACCAAGTCAAGATATTAATCTTATTCACTTTGATGATAAATTTTTAAGTTTTGCAGCACGTATCTTTATGCAGAAGTTAAATGATCCTGAAAAAGTATCAGTATAATAGAAACATTAATGATTCTAGTACGAAAAAATCAGAAAAATCGAAAGTAATCTATAAATCTTGGGATGAGACCTACATTAAAGTCAAAGGCAGTGGATTTAATGTCAAATGTAAAAGTTACCAACACATATATATATAAACCAGTATTATAGTTTGATACTGGTTTATTTGATGCTTTTATTTATGTAGTTGTTAATTTAGCATAGATGATAAAAAATAGAGTTAATTGTCCTATTATCACAATATTTGGTACTACTATAATCAAATTTATAACAAAAAAGATTGCTAAAATCCCTAAAAACAAGCATAAATGATAAATTTTCAAACGGTGTTGTTCAAACCTGTATTGATGAAAAACAATTGTAGTTGACAGGAAATAGAGCAATACAGAACCAAAAACAAAATATAGGATAAAAGAATAATAGACCTCATGTAAAAATAATAGTCTAATGGATGCTGCAACCATACTCAAAGACATTAAAATAAACAGATGACCGTAAATTATAATTTGACCGGAAGTTTGTCTAGACTTGTCGAGTTTCTTCTCCATGTTATCGAAATATTGCCACCACATCGAAATAATGAGGATAAATGAAATGATCGCAAAGCTTATTGAATCCCAATTTCCTTGTTTAGGTTGAATGACCACAAGAGTGCTTATAAGAGCTTCCCCAAAGAGAATAATGGAAAATAGACCAAATCTCTCTAACAAGTGAGCTGTATTTGTCGGAACCTTTTCTAAACACTTTCTTCCAAGCAGTGGGACAATAATATCGATAAGAATTCCTAAATACAACGCAGCATATCGAATCCAAGAATCAAAAAAGACGGATAATAATGAAATACCGATTCCAATCCAAAAATATCTTCCTAAAAAGAGTGCTGCTTTTTTTCGAGCTCCCTCTTCTATACGCTGGACAACAAGATATTGGATTGCAGTCACGGCCCTTAATCCAATATAGCCAATTAAAAAAGAAAGATAATAAGGATCAAAATCAGCTGATAAGCTTGATGTCATTATTAGGACAAAAAACATTTGCAGGATCAAAAAGATTCGTTGATGAAATAAATCTTTTCCAAACCGGTTAACAAAGATGGTTTGCCCTACCCAAGACCACCAAATCGGAATAAAAATTAAGACAAACTTTACTAAATACTCTGCATGGATATGACCATCCTCAACATGAAGTAAAACATGAGTCGCAGCCGTCACCGCCGCCACAAATAACAAATCATAAAAGAGTTCTAACCAGGTCACTTTCTTTTCTTCCATTTCTGCACTCCCTTCTTATAGTTAATAGTACGCTAGAAATATGTGGTGATTGAAAGAAGGAATAATATAGAAAATAGGTAAGTCTTTTTTATTAAATATTACTCCAATTTTAATAAAACAAGAGAAAACAAATCCTTCAGGTTTCTTATTTGCATCCCTTGGTATAAAATAGGAGATTAAGATAGCGGATATAAAAAGGGCAGGCTTTGCAAGGAGAGAAGTCTGCCAGAAACAAGTCAAGTTAATCAATCAACTCTTCGGTCTTACCGCATAGTAATAGATTACGTTAGGGATACACTGCTATTTCGAATCTACATATTATTTGCACCAGAGCCCATATTACTATTATGATCTTAATACCATTACTATTTGGCTCCGTCTTCGGCCCCAAACCCTTATTGTAGAAAGAAAACCACCGACATTATACCGGTGGTTCGGACTTAGAAAGCAAAGCAAGTACAACCAATACCCCATTTAGTTCCATCTTTTCCTATTACGGTATGAGTGTGTTGATGGAGAGGGTTACTGCAACTATGTAATTTGTGATCATGGGTATCGTGAGAAAGTATATTGTGGGCTAGGTTAGCACCACCATAACCATAAACTCCCGTCGGTGCCCAATCAGGTGATGCTGGCGGCAATTCAGGTGATAAATTTTTAAATTCATCATTTCCATAAACAACCTGCCCACCCATAATGGTGAGTAATGATTCAAGGTCTTTGATTTCTTCTTCTGGTACAGTAAAGTAGTCAGCAGATAATACAGCAATATCAGCAAACTGACCTACTGCAAGGGTTCCCTTTTTACCTTCGTCACCAGAGAACCACGCACTTCCTTTGGAATATAGTTCCAGGGCTACTTTTCTGTCAAGTTTATTTTTTTCATCGTATATCGAAAGACCACCAATAGTTTTTCCGGCAACCATCCAGTAAAGAGCAACCCAAGGGTTATAGCTGGAAACCCTGGTTGCATCACTACCGGCGCCAACAGGTATACCCAGGTCTAGCATACGATAAGTCGGAGGAGTTCGCTTTGCAGCTTCCTTTCCGTATAAATCAACAAAGTATTCACCTTGGAAAGCCATGCGGTCTTGGATGGCAATACCCCCATTTAAAGCCTTAACACGTTCCATGCTACGATCTGAGATTGTTTCTGCATGGTCAAACCACCAGCGTAGACCATTAAAAGGAATTTCTCTGTTGACTTCCTCAAAAACATTTAAGAAACGTGTTATTGACTCGTCATAAGTTGCATGTAAACGGAATGGCCAACGGTTTTCCACCAATAGAGAAATTACTTTCTTTAAGTCAGCTTCCATCATCGTAGCTAGTTCGGGCCGCGGCATTTGAAATTTTTCAAAATCGGCTGCAGAGAATACTAACATTTCTCCGGCACCATTCATTTTATACTTATCATTTCCTTGACCCGGAGAAACAATTTTTGCCCATGAAGCAAAGTCTTCATATTCATGATTTGGATTTTGCGTAAATAGATTATACGCAATACGTAAAGTTAATTGTTCCTTCTCGGCTAAATGTTCAACAACTTTGTAATCATCAGGATAATTTTGGAACCCACCACCTGCGTCAATGGCACTTGTAATACCTAATCTATTTAATTCGCGCATAAAATGGCGAGTTGAGTTAATCTGGTCATCAAAATTAAGTATTGGAGCTCTACCCAAACTTGAATAAAGAATAGAAGCGTTAGGATTGGCAATTAAAAGCCCCGTTGGATTACCTCGTTTATCCCGCTCAATTAAACAGCCTGGAGGGTCTGGGGTATCTTTTGTGTATCCCAGTGCACGCAGCCCTGCACGATTTACAAGTGCTCTATCGTAAAGATGTAGCACAAAGACAGGCGTGTCTTCAGAAACAGCATTAATCTCTTCCAAAGTTGGCATCCGTCTCTCTTTAAATTGAAATTCAGACCAACCTCCAACTACTCTTACCCACTGAGGAGCAGGTGTACGCCTTGCTTGCTCTCTGAGCATTTCCAGAGCAATAGCAAGTGATGGCACACCTTCCCAGCGCAATTCCATATTATAATGAAGACCTCCACGAATAACGTGTATATGAGAGTCATTCAAGCCCGGAATAGCTCTCTTTCTTTTAAGGTCTATTTTTTTGGTTTTTTCTGTGGCACTATCAAGAAGCTCATCTCCACCTACTGCAGTGACTAAACCATCAGTTATGGCGATAGCCGATACCTCAGGGTGAGATGGGTCAAGGGTAGTGATTTTTCCGTTATATAAGATCATATCCGGTAAATTCATGTTCACACCTCATCTACTTCCTATTATTCTGTAACCATGGATGAAATATTTTACCGAGAACCGGCATAACTACCCATGATAGTAAGGACACTATACATACAGAAACAAAAAAAGCTGACATAATAGGATTCATATTTTTTATAATAGGTCCTATCACTTTAGGAACCAACATGCTAAGAGGCCATACACCCAGAAGGGTAACAATAGACATTTTCCATTTTGGCGGTGGAACTGGCGTTTTCGGAGTAACAAACCAATAAGCCAAACTGCTTTCAGTTTTGTAAGTTGGATTAGTGGCTTGAAATTGTTCTGCCTTTTTTAACAATTCTCGACGAATATCTGATTCTTGCCAAGTACGTAGATGCTCATACGTATCAAAGCGAAAAATAACAGTATACTCCCTGGATCCGTTATTGGGGACTATTAGATTTACGCCTAAATGCCCTGGAAATTTAGTAGCGGCAGCTTCGATTTCATGTCTCCATGTTTCAAACTGTTTTTCTCTACCTTCTTGAATTTCCCATATAACAATCGTTGTTACTGGACCGCCAGCATCCATCGTGTTCACTGTATGAGTTTCTCTGCCAGCTACTGCTTCTTGTTTCATATTTTCCTGCTTGGAAGCGCGCCATGCACCATAGTATATGCGTATTCTACGCCTTGACCATAAGCACCAGTGTGTTCCTTTACAATTTCCATTACAGCATCATAAGTGTCTTTGTGTGCCCAGTCACGTTGGTATTCAAGTAAAACTTGAATTGCTGTCACTGGAATTGCACCAGCTTGTTCTACACGACGCATAGCAGCGTTATGTGCTGTCAAACTAGTACCACCTGAAGCATCATCAACTGCATAAACCTCATAGCCAGCTTTAATTGCTTCAAGCACAGGGAATGCAAGGCAAACTTCAGTCCAAAGTGCTGCAAATATTAATTTCTTTCTACCCGTTGCTTTAACTGCCTCAACAAATTTGGGATCTTCCCAAGAGTTCATTGAACTACGTTCTATAATTTCATGGTTTGGGAATATGTCAAGAATTTGTGGCCAAAAATAACCAGAAAAGCTGCGTGTTTCAACTGTAGTAAGAATAGTAGGTACGTTAAAAGTTTTTGCTGATTTAGCAAGCAGCATAACGTTATTCATCAATGTTTGTCTGTCAATACTTGCAACTCCAAAAGTCATTTGAGGCTGAAAATCGATCAAAATTAATGCACTGTTCTCAGGATTTAACAATTCTAAATTACTCATAATAAAACGCTCCTTTTTTAATTGTTTCAAATTAAGTTCTTGAAAATAATTTATTTTCTGTTAATTTAAACTGTAATCGTAAAAATAAAAGCTTTGTTATACTGTTTAATTTAAAAGAGATTGCTGATTAAATCAGCGCTAAATTTATACTATCCACTTTAAAAAAAGTGATTTATAGCTATTTCTTAGGAATAAATTTATGCATTTTGTTTACTAAGATCTCGCTGAGCTCCCCTATAGCTTCCAATTATATTTTGATAACCTGGAAGATTACTAGCAAGCAAATTGCCAAAACCTTCGACATCGTTGCGCCAATCGCGTTGTAATTCGCACGCTACGCTAAACCAGTTCATAAGTTGTACGCCACTATGTGCCATACGCGTATTGGCAGCATCTGCAACTTGTTTACTGAAAGTTCCTGAAGCATCGGTAACAGCAAATACTTCATATCCAGCTTTTATAGCGGAAAGTGCCGGGAAAGCAACGCAAACATCCGTAACTACGCCCGCGATGATAAGTTGTTTTTTTCCAGTTTCTTCGATTGCTTTTACAAAATCATCATTATCCCATGCGTTAATTTGTCCAGGTCGAGCTATTTTTGGTGCGTGAGGAAAGAGATCAACCAATTCTTGCATTAAAGGTCCGTTAGGTCCGTTTTCAAAGCTTGTTGTTAAAATAACTGGTAAATCAAAAAACTTAGCAGTGTGAGCAAGAGCTAAAACATTGTTCTTGAATTCATCAACACCATAGTCACGTACTAGTCCGGACATAAGACCAGTTTGATGATCTACTAAAAGAACGACAGCATCATCTTTGTTAATACGAGAATAGAGATCAGCCATTATGTATTCCTCTTTTCGTTATATTAGTTATAGCAGCATTCACAGAACATGAAGCGCTATACAAATTTATAGTATTTGAAAACCAATTCATTAATCAATTCTAAATTATCTATAATTCGTATAGATGGTAACTATAGTTATTTTTACCATAAAATTGATTGGTTTTACCTATACATTCTATAGATAGAACAATATTGATAGTCACCTATTTTTGTTATTAGAATTGAATATGAGGAATGTTCAGCAATTATTTCATGATGAAAAAGGTATTAGATGGGGAATTGTTACAAAAACAGAAAATGAATTCATCGGAACAATAGAGTTTCATGCTTAGAGTCCACAACATAAACGTGCATAAATAGGTTACGAGATTCATTTGGATTATTGAAGAAAAGGATATATATCAAAATAATTTTTGGAGGTAGAAGAATGGCAAAAATTACTGTAGGAACCGAAAATCAAACACCTATTGAGTTATATTATGAGGATCATGGTACAGGGAAGCCGGTAGTACTAATTCACGGTTGGCCATTAAGCGGTCGATCATGGGAATACCAAGTTCCTGCTCTCGTTGAGGCTGGATACAGAGTCATAACTTATGACCGTCGAGGGTTCGGAAAATCTTCTCAGCCATGGAACGGTTATGACTATGATACGTTTGCTACTGATTTACATCTGTTACTAGAGCATATGGATCTCCAAGATGTCACACTGGTCGGATTTTCAATGGGGGGTGGAGAAGTAGCTCGCTATATTGGAAACTATGGAACAAATAGAGTAGAAAAGGCTGTATTTGCAGGAGCTGTACCACCATTTCTTTACAAGTCAGCAGATCATCCTGAGGGAGTATTAGATGATGCAGCAATTCAAGGATTTGAAAATGGAGTAAAAAATGATCGCCTAGCATTTCTTGATGAGTTTACGAGAGGATTTTTTGCTGCTGGAGATCGAACTGACTTAGTCAGTGAACCATTCCGACTTTACAATAGGGATATTGCAGCGGGTGCATCGCCTAAAGGAACACTAGATTGTATTGCTGCTTTCAGCAAAACGGACTTCAGAGGAGATTTAGTCAAGTTTAATATACCTACCCTTGTTATTCATGGTGATTCAGATGCAACTGTTCCATTTGAATATAGTGGGAAGCTAACACATGAAGCAATTCCTAATTCTAAGGTAGCTTTAATAAAGGGTGGTCCACATGGGTTAAATGCAACACATGCCAAAGAATTTAATGAAGCACTGCTATCATTTCTAAAGGACTGATTACAAATGAATAGTTGTTAACTGATAGCAGAGGGGCATTTTACCTTCCCTGAAAAGGTTGTTGGTAAGCGACTAGTTACACTCTTAAATATCCAACTTTTATCATAGTAAAGAAAAAACGTTATCTTTTTATATTGTTGCAAGAAAAGATAACGTTTTTTTAGTTGAAAATAATGCAACAATTACGATGTTTGGCGGTCTGAACAACCTTATCATGGTAAGCAGCTATAGCATTTTGGGAATGGTTTTTGGTTGGGTGTACCAGAATCTAGGATTACAATATGCGATGATTGCGCACGCTTTGGGACAGGGTATTCATCATGTTATTTTGGTATACTTCCCACTTTAGTAATAATAAAGGGTTAATACAGGCATCATATCATATGTAAACATAGCATGCACATTTAATAGAAGAGGTAAAAAAACGCTATTCTTCCTGTATATTTATACAGAGAGAATAACGTTTTTTCGTTTTGGGGGCACTATGAAATTCAAACTTAATAGCGATGTGGCTACCTCTTTATAAACAAAAGAAATCCCTCTAAACGAATTAGAAGGGTTTCTTTTGTGTTCAGTTTATATACATTCCATGTAGAATCATTGAGATACACTAATCCACTACAATTTATATAATAGTTTACCTTCAGTTTCTATAATATAACCTAATAAATGTTAATATATGTTATGTATAATAGATATTTTCTTTATAAAATAAGGGGGAATATTATGACTGAAACAAACGAATCTTCAGGAGTCAATCTAGAAAAAGATGTGAAGTTTTCTATTATAATCCCTGCACACAATGAAGAAAAGTACATTAGAAAATGTTTAGATTCAATTGCAAAGGCATCAGAGGCATATAAAGATCAAACTGAAGTCATAGTTGTTTTAAATCGTTGCACAGATAAAACAGAGGAAATAGCAAAATCGTATAACTATATTACATTAAAAAATAACGATAAAAACTTATCTAAAATCCGAAATGAAGGGGCTAAAATAGCTAGTGGAGAAATAATTATTACTATAGACGCTGATACCCAAATGACAGAGTCTATGTTGTCTAATGTAGATAAATATTTAGCCTCAGGTAAATACATTGGGGGTGGGGTAACTGGGAAGTTTGAAAGAATATCTTTAGGAATATTCCTTTCCGCAATGTTAATAATAATCCCCTTACTTTTTAAATATGGAGCTATATCTGTAGGGATTTTTTGGTGCTATAAAAAAGACTTTATGGCAATCAACGGATTTAATGAAAATATGCTTATGGCAGAAGATGCAGATTTCGCTAAACGGTTAAAAGAATTGGGAAAGCAAAATAATAAGAAATTCGGTACAATTAAAAATGGAATGATAACTTCATGCAGAAGATTTGATAAATATGGAGACTGGGCTTTACTTAAAAATCCAAAAGTAATCTTAGCCTATCTAAAAGGAAATGATAAAAAATATGCAGATAAAACCTATTATGATAACCAAGAAAGATAACAATGGAGAAAATCGGCAGGGAATAGTGAGAACAGCTGATACTATTTTAGATACATTGAGAAACCAACTTGTACGGTTTTAGTGGATGGGTGGCCGATAAAATCTTGTATCATGTTTGCAATAGAAGTAACAGAAAAAAGGATAACTACAATTAAAGGCTTATATGATTAACCTTAGTTATAAAAAATTAATAAATATAACAAGAAAACCATCAATTTGATTAATCTTTTTTCAAATTGATGGTTTTTATTTTTGAAATAAATAGCTATTTTATAAAAAATGTTTTTTTGACCCCCATAAATTTTTTTGTTCCTTCGAATATATATAGTAAAGAAAATGGAAGAAAAATGATTATGAAAAAACACGATTAAAAAGCAATTTTACACAAGAAACATTAGAAAAAAGCGACAGAAGACTTAGGAAAGTAAGATAAGATTTTGGCAAAGAAGAAAAAGAAGCAATGAAAGTAAAAGTACACATTGAAAATAACATTGAAGCATTAATAAAATTGCTAGATTAAACGGGGAATCCGAAAGCAAAAGCTGAAATTACCAAAAATATAGAGAAGAGTTATTCAAAGATTGCAGCTAAAATAGAAAAAGAGCAAGCAAAACAAGCGGACGCTATTGCGAAAGAGAATAAGAAGGTAGATCAAAATGCGGATTTAATCCTAGCACAAACAGAAAAGAATAATCATTAAGAAAACGGTGAAAAAAGTCGGCCTCGAAAAATATGAGCAACAGCAAGAAGACAAGCCAAAAAAAGTACTAAGAAAATGTGGTTAAATGGTCACTTGTTTAGTGACCATTTTGCTATTTGAAGCAGAAGGAGGCAGGGAGATTACTAGTGTTGAGTTTAGTAATGAAGATCTTAAAAAAAACGAAAATAGAAGATATCGTATATAACATACAAAACAACGGAGGAGATAAGGACGCTTTTATCGTACAGTATCAGCCTTTTATTAGAAAATCAATTTCGTCTGTCTGCCGCCGATATATTACAGAACAGGATGATGAATATAGCATTGGATTGTTTGCGTTTAACGAAGCAATTGAACAGTATTCATATAAAAAAGGAAAATCTTTTCTAGCGTTTGCTGATCTTCTTATAAAAAGAGATGTAATTGACTATATACGCAAGGAGTCTAAGCATAATCTTGTCTTTTTAAAAGAAGATGAGCAAGAGGAAATGTTAGAAATGCAAGTATCGCTTACGGAGTATATGAAAGAGATGGAAAATAGTAACCGTAAGGAGGAAATTCT
>NZ_AYMH01000055.1:0-51414 GCF_000633475.1 Bacillus sp. H1a
TCTTACTCGTAAACTTGTCGCGTTTATTGTTCCTGTTTCTTCTGCACCATTTTTAATTGTTGGTTGCTGCTGTTTTTGACTAGAAGCGTCAGGTGTTTGAATTGCATATCCAAATTTTAAAAACTCTAAAGATACATACCCCTCTTTTCCTTTATATTCAATCTTTGCCCAACCATTTGCTTTTCCTAATACCGTTACTTTTTCATTTTTTTGAACATAACCAATCATTGAACTACCTAAAACTGGACTATTACGTACATTCAAACGAGTCGCCGTAACGATTCCCTCTTCTTTTTGTCCATTATTAATTGTTGATTGTTGTTGTTCAGCACCTGGGGTTTTACCCGACAATTTCAAAAATTGTAATGAAACATACCCCTCTTTTCCATCATGAGAGATTTTAGCCCATTCTTTTTCCTGACTTAAAACTTGTACAGTTGTTCCTTGTTTTACTGTTCCCACAACTTTACCTTGAGTTGTAGGTTGTTCACGTATATTTAAGTTTGTTGCATTTACTGTCGCTAGATTATCACTTTCTGCAAAGGCATGAGTCGAAACAAAAGATGCTGCTGTTGCTAGAAATGTACCTGTTATGATTTGTTTTGTTATTTGCTTCATAAATTTTATAAGAATATAAGCAATCCTATATTCTTCAGCCCCCCTTTTTTTTATCCGTCTTACTATTAATCTTAACATATCATTCCGAAATATTTATTCTGAATATTTGAATATAGATATGAAAATTGTGAACTTCTTTTTCTATATATTGTTTTTTGTATAAAATCCTTTTCCCTATGAAATATTACAAAAGGATGTATTAATGGGGATTTCAACATTCCTAATTGGTATGGTACTACTTATTCGTCGCAAAAATACAAAATAAAAAAACAACATCCTTCCATCTAAAAAATACACGATACAAATTATAAAACTAAAATAAAAGGACTTTGGATTGAAATTTATTATTCAATCCAAAGTCCTTTTTATCATCTATATGCAAGAATATTAATACGCTTTTCCCCAATACACCATGTGCTTAGCTTCTTTACCACAGCAAATACATTCGTCCGCTAAACTTTCTTGTTCGAACGGAATACAACGTGAAGATACTCCAACTTCTTCTTTTAATTTTTCTTCACAAGCTAGTTCTCCGCACCACATCGCTTTAATAAAACCTTGCTTTTCATCAGCTGCTTTTTTCATCTCTTCGAAATTCGTCACACTATAAGTATTCTCATCTCGAAATACTTTTGCTTTATTAAATAAAGAATGATGAATCTCCTCTAGTAATGATGGAATACGTTCTTCTAATTGATCCATTGATATAAACTCTTTTTCTTTCGTATCTCGCCTTACAAGTACTACTTGATTCTTTTCAATATCCTTTGGACCAACCTCTAATCTAATTGGAGTACCCTTCATTTCATACTCATTAAATTTCCAGCCAGGTGTTTTATTGCTAGCATCCATTTTTACACGTGCAACCTTCTGAATACGACCTTGTAACTCTGTTGCTTTGTCTAACACACCTTCTTTATGCTGAGCAATAGGAACGATAACAACTTGTAATGGTGCCACTTTCGGTGGCATTACAAGTCCATTATTATCACTATGAACCATAATAAGTCCACCTATCATTCTTGTTGATACACCCCAAGATGTTTGATGTACGTATTGCCACTTACCGTTACGGTCTAAAAACTTAATATCAAATGCTTCAGAGAAGTTCGTTCCAAAATTATGAGATGTTCCTGTCTGAAGCGCTTTTCCATCATGCATTAAACTTTCAATCGTATAGGTTGCCTTCGCTCCTGCAAACTTTTCTTTTTCTGTTTTTTGCCCTTTAATAACTGGAATTGCTAAATACTCTTCACAAAAAGCAGCATATAAATTTAAAATATTTAATGTTTCAGTTTGAGATTCTTCTGCTGTTTCATGAATGGTATGACCTTCTTGCCATAAAAATTCAGTTGTACGAAGGAATGGTCTCGTCGTCTTCTCCCAACGAACTACTGAACACCACTGGTTATATAACTTTGGTAAATCATTATATGATTGAACAATTTTTGAAAAATGCTCACAAAATAGAGTTTCAGATGTAGGACGTACACAAAGTCTTTCCGCTAATTTCTCATCCCCACCATGAGTAACCCATGCCACTTCAGGAGCAAATCCTTCAACATGATCTTTCTCCTTTTGTAATAAACTCTCTGGAATAAACATTGGCATATACACATTTTCATGACCAGATACTTTTAATTTTTCATCCATCACTTTCTGCATATTTTCCCATAATGCATAACCGTATGGACGTAAAATCATACAACCTTTCACACTTGAATAATCAACAAGCTCTGCTTTTTTCACAATATCGGTATACCACTGAGCAAAGTCATCTTCCATCTTCGTAATGGCCTGTACTTGTTCTTTCGCCATAGTCACTCTTCCTCCTTTAGAAAATAAAAAAAGCCCGCGTCCCCAAATAGGGACCGAGCTTTGTCGGCGTTACCACCCTGATTCATACACAAAAAATTGAGTATGCTCTCTTTTTGATAACGGGAATTCCCCGCTGCATATGCAGAACTCAAAGGTAGGTTCCATATCGCCTTTTTAAGAATCTTCCAGCCAAAGGGATTCTCTCTCTACAAAAAAGGTAAGACATGTACTAGTCCTTTTTCATCGTTATAACGAAATAAATTTGTTGAATATCATAATATAAATTTTATTGCAAAACAAGAGTAAATTTTCTTATTTTTATACATTCTTTTCAGTTATTGTTATTTTATACATAACTTTTCCGAACGATTTTTACAAGTTGATGAGCAACCATGCCAATAAGTGTGCCAATTAAAACGAAGAAACAAATAAATCCGTATCCCATTCCTTCCCATCCACCGATAACGATCATTGTAACAGGAAAGAAAGCTAAACAAAGAAGTATTAAAATAAGTGAAAATATAATATCAAACTGTTTGTCTGGAAAACGTTTCTTTAGTAAATAAGAAATTGCAAATACAAGGAAAATTGTGATTCCACCAATGATGTAAAAGATACCAAAGCCATCCAGCCAATCCATAGTATTCCCTCCTTACATTCATTCCCTTATAATCATTATATGTTTAAGTTTTCTGAAAATAAACAATAAATTTTATTCGAAAACATATTTTTATCACCAGGTATTAATAGTAATATATAAGAATAGGTTTTATATAATCAGGAGGTCTACTTTATGGATAAAGCATTAACAAATCACGTCATCATATTATCTTTTGACTGTTTATCAGCTTTAGATCTTCCGATATTACAAAAACTCCCTAATTTCCAATCTTTAATGAAAAAGGGCGCTGTTGCGGAAAAAGTAGAGCCGATTTATCCTTCTGTAACATATCCGAGTCATACAACAATTATAACCGGTAATTATCCTAATAAACATGGCGTTGTCAGTAATACATTACTTCAACCAGGACGTGAGTCACCAGATTGGCATTGGTATCGAAAGTCCATTAAAGGAACAACTTTATACGATGAAGCACGTAAAGCAAATTTAACGACAGCTGCCCTACTATGGCCTGTTACTGGAAGAGCAAATATTGATTACAATTTACCAGAAATCTTTCCAAATAGACCGTGGCAAAATCAAATTTTAGTTTCATTATTTAGCGGTAGTCCTCTATATCAATTAGATTTAAATCGTCGTTTTGGCCATATACGAAATGGATTGTCACAGCCTGAGCTTGATGATTTCGTCCTTGCTTCGGCTGTCCATACAATTCAGACGAAAAAACCTAATGTTATGTTTGTACATTTTACTGATTTAGACACGCAAAGACATTATCATGGTTTTGAGTCTAAAGAAACACTAGCTGCAGTCCATAGGCACGACGAACGTCTAGGAAAAATTATTCATGCATTAAAAGAAAGTAGTATATACGAAGAAAGTACAATTATTGCACTTGGCGATCATAGCGCTTTAAGTGAAAATAAAGCAATCCAATTAAATGTCCTATTCCGTCAAAAAGGGCTTATATCCGTAAACAAAAATGGGAAAGTACAAGATTGGAAAGCTTATTGCCAAAGCTGTGACGGATCTGCCTATGTACATGTAAAAGATAAAAATGATACTGAAACGATTAAAGAGATTCAACTTCTTCTCGAAGAGCTTCTTCAGAATAAACAAAACGGAATTGAATTTATTCTACACGATGAAGATGCAAAAGAACGCGGTGCTGATGGTAATTGCTTATTTATGCTAGAAGCCATGGAAGGGTATTACTTCATTGAGAATCATATAGGTGATTTCATAAAAGAGATTACTAGAAAAGATGTTACTTCTAGTAAAAAATATACATTTGGGACACACGGATATTCCCCAACAAAACCTAACTATGAAACAATTTTTATAGCTGCCGGAAAAGGCATTCAAAGTGGCGTTACAATCCCTTATATGAGACTTATTGATGAAGGTCCCACTATCGCTAGATTACTCGGTTTGTACTTAGGTGAAACAGACGGAGCAATTGTAGAGGATTTACTTCAATTGTAAAGAACTGTGTATATATGTAAAAGTTATGTAAAAATCATCCTTATTTCTCTTTTTACAATTTTTATTTTTGTACACTGTTAGTAGAACAAATTTAAGGGGGAACATTATATGAAAAGAATGTCCAGACAAGAAAAAAGCTGGATATTATATGATTGGGCAAACTCGGTATATTCGCTCATCATTACAACTGCAGTATTTCCAATTTACTTTAAAGCAGCTGCAAAAGAAGCGGGACTATCTGGTGCAACTTCAACAGCTTATTGGGGATATGCAAACTCGTTTGCTACACTTTTAATTTCTATACTTGCTCCTATTCTCGGCACAGTTGCTGATTATAAAGGATTTAAAAAGCGATTTTTCACATTCTTCTTTGGACTCGGTATCGTATTTACAAGTATGCTAGCAGTTGTTCCAACATCTCAGTGGTACTTATTACTAGGTTGCTATATGCTCGCATTAGTCGGCTTTGCTGGGGCAAATATTTTTTATGATGCATTTTTAGTAGATGTTACCTCTAAAGATAGAATGGACCGAATTTCTACGAGAGGTTTTGCATTAGGTTATATTGGGAGTACAATTCCTTTTATCGGTTGTATTGCTCTTATTATTCTTGCTCAAAAAGGAACTATCCCCTTATCGGTCGGCATTGCTAGTCAAATTTCCTTTGCAATAACAGCTCTTTGGTGGGGATTATTTACAATTCCAATGCTAAAAAATGTAGAGCAAACACACTATATTGAACGTCAGCCAAGACCAATTGCAATGAGCTTCAAGCGCCTTGCTAATACTTTTAAAAACATTAAAGAATATAAAACTGTATTTATGTTCCTAATAGCTTACTTTTTCTACATTGACGGGGTAGATACAATTATTACTATGTCTACTGCTTACGGAACAGATCTCGGTATTAGTGCAACTAATCTATTAATCATCTTATTTGTAACACAAATTGTCGCTTGTCCATTCGCTTTATTATACGGAAAATTATCGGAAACATTTACCGGTAAAAAAATGCTATATGTCGGTATTATTATTTATATCATTATCTGCACATATGCTTATTTCTTAAAAACGACACTTGATTTCTGGATTTTAGCAATGCTAGTTGCTACTTCTCAAGGCGGAATTCAAGCACTTAGCCGTTCATACTTCGCAAAACTAGTACCGAAAGAATCTGCAAATGAATTCTTCGGATTCTATAATATCTTCGGTAAATTCGCAGCAATTATGGGTCCGGTATTAGTTGGTGTCACAACACAATTAACAGGAAAAACTAACGCTGGTGTCCTTAGTGTTATTGTCCTATTTATTATCGGGGGATTCCTATTAACTAGAGTGCCTGAAAATGATACGTCCGTTACGCCACCTAATCCTAAAACTAAAACAATATAAGAAAAAGATCCTCTTCACACAAGAAGAGGATCTTTTTCTTTATTTTTAACGATAACGCCTTACAATTAAAAACTCTATAGCTGGCTTTACAACTATAGCAGCGCATAACGCAAACAGAAGCGGTATGTTATGAAAATCAATCCATTTATTAAAACCTACCGATGCGAAAAACAAACCAAAAATTAATACAACTAGTACATAATATGTAACATTTGCACTTGTTTTCAATACATGTTTTTCTAAATCTTCGTTCTCCTCAGTTGCCCCTTCAACATTATACGATACCAAACTTTTAAACATATAATGTAATGTGATGCTACAAATAAATAGTGCATACCAGTTTACTTGAAGTTCAGTTAACCAATAGTAAAGTGCAAACGCTAGCGTACTTATAGCTACTAATGCCGTAACTAAAAGACTTATTTTCTCTTTCTCCAACAACTACTCCCCCTACTGCTTGTACAAAAATAGTTTATCAACAGTTGTTCCTAATACTTCGGCTAAACGGAATGCTAATGCTAAACTTGGGTCATATTTATTATTCTCAATTGCATTTATCGTCTGTCTTGAAACTTTACACATATCAGCTAATGCACCTTGTGAAATATTATTTTCAGTGCGTAATTCATAGATTTGATTTTTCACATTATTTCTCCTAACCTGTAAAATTATTTTTACAACATCAGTATATAGTTGGTACATTTCATTGTCAAAAGATTCCCATAGAAAAAGGGAGCAGCTCTGCTCCCTTACAATGGCTATTTCGAAACCACTGCATTCGTTAGTTCCTCTTGATTAGTAATCTCTTCTTTATTCATCCTCATACGTAAGATTGGCAAAATTGCCAATAAAATAAGTGACATTGCTATACAGAATACAATAACTAGTGAAGTCATTTCCTTCAATCCTCCAGCTAGTGAAGTTCCAATTAACATAGCACCCATAAACAGTGGTAAAATTGTCCCATTTACTCTTCCAATCATATTTTCTGGTACAAGTTGAATCATAAGCGTCCCGACCACAATATTTACACAGGCTAAACAAATTCCTGTGCCAAATCGCATCAAACTAGTAATCCAAAACGATGTAGACAGTCCTTCTACTAAAAATGATATCGCTAATATACTCATGCCGAATACAAACATTTTTTTCGGATTTACTTTTGAAGTAAAAACTGCTGCAACAATACCACCGATTAACATACCTATTCCGTCAGCTGCAGCTAAATATTGAACTGCTTCCTTTTCCATGCCTAAACGTTCGATCACAAGGAATACTTCTAATGGATTCGTTAATCCAACTGCTAAACCAATAATTGTGAAAGTGATCGTAATCATACGTAAATTTTTCGTATGAAGAACGTATTTCCATCCTTCTTTTATATCATTTTTTAATGAACCTCTCACCGCTTGCTCTTGTTCAACCCATTTTGGTAATAGCGAAAGAACAATAGCCGATAACAAAAATAAAATGATCAAGCTATATAGTGACGTAAATAAGCCAAGTTGTGTATACACAATTGAACCTACAACTGGTCCAAAAATCATAAATAATGACTGTAATGTTTGGTTAAATGCAATAGCACTTGCTACCTGTTCTTCCTTTACATAGCGCTTAAATATACGTGAAGATGACGGCTGAGAGAACTGACCTACAATTGCGGAAACGAGTGTTGCAAAAAATATTGCCTGCCAGTAATCAATCTTTAACAACAAAACAATTCCTATAATAGACAGTACACTTAACACATCTCCAGCGACCATTGTTCTTTTCGGGTTCCAGCGATCTGCTAGCGCACCACCAATAAACGAGAAAATAAAAATAGGTGCATATTCCATAACTGATAATAGCGACACTGACATTGGATCATTATTCGTTCGCTCCATTATGAAATACAAAAGAGCCATATTTCTGATCCAAATTGCAAATTGCTGTAAAATATCAGATGCCATAACGAGCATAAATGCTCGATTTTTAAATAACGCTTTCATTTTCACTCCTCCTTTTATAAACCGACCGTTCGGTCTAATTTGTTTTATAAGAAAAGCTGCTGATTTATTATTCAGCTGCCATCCCTTTTAACAATACATCTATTGCCCTTTTATAAATTCGTTTTAATTCGTTATTATCAAGCTCGTAGTAGAGCACTCCCAGCCCCGATAATAAGCCGTTTACAATATACATAAGATCACGAGTGTTATCTTCACGGAACTCTCCAGACTGTATACCTGTTTCAATTAATTTCTCAAAAATACCATATGATTCTCTAGTTAAAGCTAGCATTTCATCTAAAATCTCTTTGCTTACAACTTGACTCATAGAAAATTCCTCTATTGCATTAGAAATAGGTTGCTGTATATCCTCTACATGATATTCTGCGAAGCCATATAATTTCTCAGTACTAGTAATATACAACTTCTCTTTTTCATTCCATTTCTCAAGCCAATCATACGTATGCTGTTTCACTACAAATAAAAATAATTCTTCTTTACTTTTAAAGTGATAATAAATACTTCCCTTACTTCGCCCTGTAATCTCACAAATATCTTCCATAGATGTAGCTGCATAGCCTTTTTGTGAAAACAGACTCTCTGCTTTATATGCAATTTCTTTCTTTATCTCTTCTGCGCTTTTTCTCATTCTCACACCTCTTTAAACCGACCGTTCAGTCTAATAATAACAAATGAAAAACCTCTATCGCAAGAGGCTATATTCCTTATTTACGAAAACGTATTTTCAAACCAAACTCGAATCATGTGTATTGTTCCAAATTTAAACCCCAGTTTAACAAGAAATACGCCTCCAGCAACTAATAAAAATAATGCTACTTTCCCTTTGTTTTTCACTTTCGGTTCCCTTTTCATTTCCATTCCCCTTATAACATGTTTATAAAGTGAAACTTTAATCAAACGTTTGTTTAACTGTTTTTTATGTGTATGTAATTCCACTAATCAAACGTTTGTTTAAAAAGAAATACGCCCGTATAAGGCGTATTTCTCATCAATCACCACCGCCGCCTCCATCGCAGCTACCTCCACTATCTCCGCCAAAAGATCCTCCGCAATCATGTGAATGACCGCCATCATGTGAACTATTACTATCAGATCCAGCAAAGAAAAATGATGGTGATGAGGTGTTAGAAATATTATGTGCATTACTTTTTTTAGTAAGGTTTACTCTTCGATTATTTGATTTAACTGATGCTGCAATCATCCAAACTAAAACACAAAATAGCAACGCTGCAATAACAAACCCCATATAAAAACCTCCCTTATTTTTCTAACAATTGAAGTACTCTCTCTATATTTTCAAGTGAAATAAAGCGCGATTCACGAAGAATCTCCTTCCCCTCATGAAATAATAGAACTGTCGGCCCTGTAAATACTAAATATCGACCCGCAATCTCTTGCATGTCTTGTAGTAAAACCTCTACTTTCTTTACATAATCATAACCCTCTAATACATAATTTACTTTCCTTAACATAACATCACAAACACCACAATTTTCCGTTTTTATAAACAGAAGTACTAACTGCTGTTCTTCAATATATGTCGCTAATTCTTCTACCGTTTGAAAATGATTCATCTTATCCCTCTTAACGTAATTTGCGAAATACTTTATCTTGATACATACGAAATGCTGAATTGTCTTTAATTTTTCTCTTTTCCATTAACTGCTGAAAACGCAAAGTTTTTACTGTTAGTTCTTCTTGTAATTTTATTCTCTCAACCTCATCATAACAGCAAGCGATTAAATCCTCTATTTTTAATATATCTTTTTGCAATTCCATTTCTGGTGGAATCATACCCGCATTTTTCAATATTTTATAACTCATTCTTAATTCTGGAGGTACCATTGAAAGGTCTTCTAATTGTAGTGGTTTTCCTTTTCCCGGAATATTATTGAGATCTCGATTCCGTATTGCTTGACGAATTTTTTCTTCAGCAATATTCAAAAACACATCCACACTATTCCCTCCTTTACATATTTTTACTATTATTTTACATGAAATTTCAGTTTTCTGCTACATTACGCAATAGCAAAGACACACAAGTTTTGGATTCTAAAATTAGTAGTAAAACAAATAATCGTTATGTAATTACTAATGTAGGGTGGAGTGGCGAAATTCCTCCGGGTGGATTCGTTACAATCAGAGGCGCAGGAACAGGAAATCCTGCTGAACTTTTAAATGCAGTCATTAGTGAAAACTAAACGTAACCTTATTTAATTATTTCAATAAGGTTTGGATTTAGGTTTTAACGTTAATTCCTAAATTCAAACTTTTAATTTTATAAAAAGTAAAAAATAAACATTCTAATAATCTATTATATTTATATTTAGTTTCTAATATGAAGTTTGTATGAAGCTCAGCTGAATTTTACATGAATTTCCTTTAATTACTATTGTCTTCCCATACTAATCACATTATCCTTTACATATAGGAATAATTTTTATTCCACTTCAAACTATCTATATATATACAAAGAAAGATAGTGGCCTATTAGGGAAAGGCATCTAGTATTATTATAAATATAATCGCAGAAAAAGCACGCTTATAAGCGCACCATAAGAGTGCTTCTTCATACAATTCTCATGTAAGAATTCTCGAAAATCATGTTAATTACAAAGAAAAGGCATTAGCTCATAAAAGCTAATGCCTTTTCTTTGTGATTATTTTTAAACGTTCCATTCTTCAATATTCCATACTTTTGTTATCCACGCTTTATAGAAAGAGGGCTCATGTGAAACAATTAAAACCGTACCTTTATATTGTTTTAACGCTTCCTGCAAAGCCATCTTAGTCTCTGTATCCAAATGGTTAGTTGGTTCATCTAAAATTAAAACATTGCTTTGAGTTACGATAAGTTCGCATAATCGTACTTTCGTTTGTTCCCCTCCACTTAATAAATGGATAGGTTTTAAAACATGATCTTCTTTCAATCCGCACTTTGCTAATGCTTGTCGGATTTCTTTTCTTGTCATATCTGGTCTCCCTGCCCATACTCTTTCTAGTGCAGTTATTTCTGAAGCGAATTCCTCTTGTGCAAAATAAGCTGGTTTTACCCGTTCACCAATAAAAACTGAACCGCTTAACGGCTTTATTTGTCCTAGTAATGTTTTTAACACTGTTGTTTTTCCAACCCCATTATGACCAACAATTGCAATCTTTTCCCCTTTTTTTACTTGAAAATCCAATTCTGGAAATAACGGTTCACCATAACCAATTTTCAGTTTCTCTACCTGTAATATACGACTCACTGGCTCAGTATAAACATTAAAATCAAAACGCGCACGAGGTACATCGTTAACCTTTTCCACCTTTTGCATTTTCTCTAATACCTTCTCACGACTTTTTGCTTGTTTCGCTTTTCGAATTTTATTTTTTTGAATAAAGGTTTCTAAATGTGCAATTTCTTTTTGTTGTTTCGCATACGCCGCTTGTAATTGTTTCCTTTGTAATTGATAACTTTGCAAAAAGGCTTCATAATCTCCTACATAGCGCTTAACCTTTCGTTCTTCTAGATGATAAATGACATTCGTAATATTGTTCAAAAATGCCTCGTCGTGCGAAATGATAATATAAGCTTTTTCATACATTTTTAAATACGATTGCAACCATTCTATATGCGCTGTATCTAAATAGTTAGTTGGCTCATCTAATAATAAAACATCCGCTTTTTCTAAAAGGAGTTTTCCAAGTAATAACTTTGTCCGCTGACCACCACTTAACTTTGAAACATCCTTTTCCATCCCTATTTCAAACAAGCCTAAACCGGTTGCTACTTCTTCAATTTCTGTACGAATTTGATAGAAATTAGAACCTTCAAGTATCGTTTGTAGCTCGCCATACTTTACTAATAGTTTCCCTATCTCTTCCGTTATAGCCATCTCTTCTGTAATTTTTAACATTTCACATTCAATCGCATACAAACTAGAAAATGCACTTTGCAAGTATTCTTCAATTGTTATACCTTCTTGTAAATCCATATGTTGCTGTAAAAAGCCAACCTTCACATGTGGAAACCATTCAATTTTCCCATCATCATGTATAAGTTCTCCTGTTAACAGGCGTAACAATGTTGATTTTCCAATTCCATTTTTCCCTACTAACCCAACATGTTCGCCCTTTAATAATCGAAAACATGCATTATATAAAATAGTTTTCTCACCATATGAATGGCTTACATTTTCTACTGTTAATATACTCATTTTATCTCTCTCCTCTACTTATAGTTCATAAGCTAAATAGAGAGAACAACAGCATAAAGACTTATTTAGTTGTACATATAAAAATGGGTAAGGTGAATACACCTTACCCATTACAATTTATTATCGTAAAAAAGGATTAAGGTTCTTTACCTGCTGTCTTCAATTTAGCTTAATCTTTAAAAATGGGCAGACTTCTCCCATATCAAGCTAAAACCATTTGAAGAACAGTCAATAAAGTCATTTTATCCTTTCACTCCTTTTACATTTGTTATATTACGAGTATAAACTACTCTGTTATATTCTATTCGCTATTTTTCCTTTTGTTCCTTCTTATTCATTTCATGTTCTGCAAAAAAGCCTCTTAACAGTAATTATACTAAAACTGTTAAGAGGCTTTTTCTATTTTTTCATATAAGGAGCCAATACTCTTAAAATTTCTTCCTTATCTTTCTTTAACTCCAGAGATGTTAACATATCCATTGTTCGCGGTCGAGGTAATTTCACTTGTACCTCTCCAACAATTGATGCCGGTCTTTGAGATAAAATAAATACGCGATCAGAAAGCAAAATTGCCTCATCTAAGTCATGTGTAACCATAACAATTGTCTGCTTTTCTTGATGCCAAGAATTTAAAAGCCAACTGTGTACTTCCATTTTTGTAAATGCATCTAATTTTCCAAAAGGCTCATCGAGTAGCATAATTGGCTTTTCACATAAATATGTGCGAAGGAAACTAATTCTTTGACGCATTCCACCTGATAGCTCATCTGGGTAATGATTTGCATATTCATCTAGCTCAAACTGCTTTAATGCTTCCATTCCTTCTGTCAGCCTTTGTTTTTTAGGCTTCCCTTCGATTTCTAATGGAAGAACTATATTTTGCAAAGCAGATCGCCACGGTAGTAATAAATCTTGTTGTGGCATATAACTAACAACATCTTGTTTTTTTACATAGTTCTCGTTATAAAACACTTCTCCGCTCGTTGGTTGTTCAACACTCGCAATCATATTTAATAATGTGCTTTTTCCACAACCACTTGGGCCCACAAAGGAGACAAACTCTCCCTCTTGTATGGAAGCACTAATATTTGCTAATACATTCTTTCCATCGAAAGCTTTTACAATATCTTTTATTTGTAATCCACTCATTTTTCACTTGGAAGGAATTCATTTGTAAAAGCATCTTTTACATCAATTTTCTTTTTAATAACTTTGTTGTCATATAAGAAATTCATGTAATTCGTCCAAATCTCTTCCTTCTGTACTCCCCACGCTTTTGCATCATCTTGATACTTTGTACTTAACCACTTTTGACTTTCTTGTACTAATTCTTTATTCACATCTGGAACAGCCTTAATTAAAATATCAGCAGCTTCTTTCGGTTCTTTAATTGCAAAATTATAACCTTCCGTCGTTGCAGTCATAAACTTTTTCACAAAATCTTTATCTTGCTTCGTATGTTTTTCACTTGTAATAATGACAGGACTATAGAAATCGAGTGCTGGATCTAAGTCTTTTACCATAATTGTATTTAACTCTTTTCCTTGACGCTTCGCTTCAATTCCATCCCATCCATAATAAATCCATTCAAAGTCTGCATCACGACCGATTGATTTAAAGAAATCTGTTTGTCCAAGAATAATTTTTTCAACTTTATTAAAATCAGCTTGATGTTTATCCATAATTGTCTTTAACGTCGCTTCTTCTGCTGGTCCTCCCCAGCCACCATAACGTTTACCTTCAAAATCTTTCGCTGAAGCAATATTATCTTTCTTTAACGATGCAAAAGCAGATGTATTATGTTGAATAATTGCACCGACCGACACAACAGGAATACCTTCAACGCGAGCCAATGTTACATTTTCTTGTGCACTTATCGCAAAATCAGCTTTTCCTGAAGCTATCATTTGTTCGGCCGTAACATTATCACCTGGTTGAATGATTTCTACATCTAACCCTTGTTTTTTATAATAATCTTTAGTCTTCGCCACATATAAACCAGTATGGTTTGTATTTGGGAACCAATCTAAAACGACTTTCACTTTCTTTTCTTTGCTTGTGCTCTCTTCTTTCTTCGCCGCATTACATCCGGCAACACCAACTGCTAATAATGCAGCTAACATAATTTTTAAACCTTTTTTCATTTTCTGCCGCCCTTTCTGTATATCCATGGTGCTGTTATTCTTGCCATAAATTCAACAATAAAGTACAGGAATAATGTCACCATGACGATAATCGCTGCAACACCAAATACTCGAGCAGTTAAAAAGGATTTTGTAGCTCTCGTAAGCATAACCCCCAACCCTTCACTTGCACCGAGCCATTCTCCGATAATTGCCCCCATTACGCTATATGTAACTGCAATTTTTAAACCTGAGAAAAAGTATGGGAGCACTGCTGGCAACTTTACTTTCTGGTAAACTTGCCATTTCGTCGCCTTCATTGTTTGTAACAGTTTCAGCATATTTTTATCTACCGTTTGGAAACCTTCTAAAATGCTAAGGGCAATTGGGAAGAAACAAACAAGAATAACAACCATTACTTTTGGCAACATTCCGTACCCAAACCAAATAATAAATAATGGAGCGAGCACAACGATTGGAATTGTTTGCGAAATAACTAGCAACGGATTCATTAAAATCCGAAATAACGGGATAACATCCATAATGATAGCAATACTCGTCCCAAGTATAATTGCAAAAAACAACCCAATTATTACTTCCTGTAACGTTTGCACTGTATTCGGTAATAGTAAATCTTTCATTCCAATTAACTCTTGCACAATTGCTGATGGCTTCGGTAAAATCCACGGCTCAATTTTAAATAATGAAACAGATCCTTCCCACATAGCAATGAGAAGGATAAGCCAAATTGTTGTAATTATTTTAGATCGCTTCTGGTTTTGCATATTCATCACGGTACTTCCAAACCTTTTCGTCAATCGTTACGCCCGTACTTGGACGATAGTGAATTTTAATAGAAGTGATAACTTCTTCTGCTCCAGCATCGACGCAAGCTTGTTGCGCACGTTTAATGACGTCAAGAAGTACATCTAATTCTCCTTCCAACGTTGTTTCCATTGCCCCTACTTCATAACGAACTCCCGACTGTTGTACAACTTCAATTGCTTTATCAACAACGGAATACACATCTTTGTTCTTCGCTTGTGGTACTACTGAAAATGAAATTGTAACTTGTTGTGACATAATAAAATCCCCCTTACAAAATATGTTTCCAAAAAAAAGAAAAGGCTTTCCTACCATGTAGGAAAGCCTTGTATACAAGTTATTCTATAATAACTTATGCTACATCACTTTAAAGTAACTCCCTACGCTGGCATTATCCAGATCAGGTTGAGGGTCGATGTATACTTACATCCTCTCAGCCAATTGGCTCCCCGGTTCTTAATTCGTTTTCATTGTAGCATGATTTATTTTATTGAACAAACAAAAGCATGTATAATCATTTCATTTAACTTTTGAATTCCCCAATTAACTCTTGTAACTCCTGTGAAAGCCAGCTTAAAGAACTAGCTAATTCAGCAATATCTTGTACAGACATTTCCTGTTCTTTCATACTTTCTTCAATATTACTACTACTATTCGCATACGTATTTGCGATAAGTGATAGTTCATTTACAACACGAACAATATTTTGGCTATTTTGCAATATATCACTTGAATTGCTAGAAACAACTCTAACTTGATTTGTAACAGATTGTGCTGACCTTGAAATTTGTTCAAAGAAAGCACCACTACTTTGAACAAGTTTAATTCCTGATTCTACTTCTTTTGAAGCTTTTTGCATTGAAACAACAGCTTCTTCCGTTTCAGCTTGTGTTTCCCCTATTAATTTCGCTATATCTTTTGCTGATGCTTCCGTCTGCTCTGCTAATTTACGCACTTCATCAGCAACAACGGCAAATCCCCTTCCGGTTTCCTCAGCACGTGAATCCTCAATAGAAGCATTTAAAGCTAGCGAATTAGTTTGATTTGAAATACCTGTAATTACAGTTACAATATCACTAATTTCTTTTGATCTTGTTTCCAAAGAATAAATGATAGAAGATAAATCTTGTACTGCATTTTGTATTATGTTCATTTGATTAATCGTCTGTTCAATAACACCATTTCCTTTTACTGAATGGTGCTCCATACCTTCAGACTCTTTCGCCATTTGTTTTACAGCATTCGTTATCTCTTCCATCTTATCTTCCATTTCATATACAATACCTAAATACTGTGGTACTGCAGTTTCTTGTGACTGAGCGCCAGCTCTTAACTCAACCATAGAACTTACGATCTCTTGAACTGCCATGCTATTCTCTTTCGTACTCACTGACAATTCTTGTGAAGATGAGGAAACCTGTTCTGCTGTCTGCTTCACTTTATCTATAATTCCTTTAAACTTCTCGATGGTATTATTAAAATACGCATTAATAATACCAATATCATCTGGTCTCTCCTCTAATTTAATACTTAAATCACCTTCACCGACTTTGCGCAATCCTTCACGTAAATCTCGCAATGGAGCAAGTGCGTTACGTACAATTAAGAATTGAATAACAGTTGCAATTAAAACAGAAATACAAATAAACATTAAACCTTGTATAATGAATTTTTCCTTTGTACTAGGAACAATAGAGGCATCTACATCGGCTGCAACAATTGCCACAATATTATCTTCTCCATCTTTAATTGGCTCTAATATCGTTACCCATGATCCTAATTCGTCTTCATATACTTCTGTCATGTTTGCTTTTTTCGTGCTCATTACTTTATCATATGCTTTCATCCAACGATCTGGTTGTTTATAATAGTCTCCCGGCTTTACTTCAACAACATTTGCTAAACCTGTAGACAAACCGACGATTTGTAACTCACCTTTTTCATTTTTTTTCGCTCCAACAACATACGTTTGTCCAACACTGTTCAATTCTTTCGTTGATTCATCTAATTTCTCTGTTAATTTCTCTCTTTTTTCTCTTTCTGCCGTTGGGTCTTTTGCAACATCTCTCAATATTTCTGCGTCTAATTTATGTAATACCGTATCTCCAGTTTCAAAAGAATGCCTTTCAAATATAGACATCATACTATTTTGAAACATATTAAAACTTAACGCCCCCATACTACCAACAAGCGTTAGAATAACGAGTACAGTTAACAATACATTCTTTTGAAGAAACGATAGCTTATGCCAATATTTTTTCATTCACATTACCTTCCTTAATTCAGTTAATACAAAATAATAATTTCAAAACACACCTTTAATTGATAACGATTCTCAAATAAAAACCAAAAAAAAAGACCAATGAAAAAGCATTGGCCAAGACCAACCCTATCCGTCCGGTAACTGGCTAGCTTAGCCCTTCGACCTTAGCCCCTGTAGTTTTGCGTCCTCATGTTTCCATAAGTTTGCCTTTCTCGCTGAACGAGTTGAACGATATGGGAGTTCTATGAGAATTAAAATATCCTCTTCCAAATATTACAACATAAAAATTAAAGTGTCCACCCATTTAAAGATGTAAATATAAAGTTTTAATGTATTATTTTTTCGAAATAATTTAACAAAGTTCGTGAATGTTACATTTCTTGTGTTATATAATAAAAAACGTATATAACACAAGGATTATTTCGGATATTTATTTAATTTTCGCTCAAATTAAACTATTCGAATATATCTTAACTTACGAATTTCGGAGGTAGTTCATCATGTTTTGGCTACAATTTCTTACGTTACTACTCTGCATTTTTATTGGCGCACGTTTAGGCGGAGTTGGTCTAGGAGTAATGGGTGGCGTTGGTATGGCAATACTTGTTTTCGTCTTCCACTTACAACC
Organism: Bacillus sp. H1a; assembly: GCF_000633475.1. Classification (NCBI taxonomy): domain Bacteria; kingdom Bacillati; phylum Bacillota; class Bacilli; order Caryophanales; family Bacillaceae; genus Bacillus; species Bacillus sp. H1a. Next base: position 17,986 of record NZ_AYMH01000055.1, read on the forward strand.
TACAGCTCCTCCTATTGATGTAATGCTTATGATTTTAGCAGTAATTACAGCTGCCGGTGCTTTGCAAGCTGCTGGAGGAATGGATTATCTTGTCCATCTCGCTGAGAAAGCATTACGAAAAAACCCAAAGCGCATTACATTCTTTGCTCCTATTGTTACTTATTTATTCACACTATGCGCAGGAACTGGTCATGTCGCTTATTCTGTACTTCCTGTTATCGCCGAAGTATCTCGCGAATCAGGAATTAGACCTGAACGACCTATGTCAATTGCCGTTATCGCTTCCCAGCAGGCAATTACAGCTAGTCCAATATCGGCTGCAACAGTTGCACTTTTAGCAATGTTAGCCGACTATAAAATCACTTTATTAGATATTTTAAAAGTCAGTATTCCTTCTACTTTCATCGCTTGTATGGTAGCTGCATTCGTTGCTAGTAAGATGGGAAAAGAATTAAATGAAGACCCTGAATACTTGAAGAGATTGAAAGAGGGAATGATTCCTAAGCTTGAAGAGAAAAAAGAGTTTGTAGGTACAAAAGGCGCAAAATTATCCGTTGTCCTTTTCCTAATCTCAACTTTCCTTGTTGTACTTCTCGGTTCATTTGAAACACTTCGTCCAGGATGGATGGTAGATGGAAAGTTAGTTCATCTTTCAATGCCAAACACAATTGAAATAGTTATGTTCACCGTGGCTGCTCTTATTATTATTATCTGTAAACCAAATGTGGAAAGCATTGTATCTGGTAACGTCTTTAAAGCAGGTACAACAGCAGTTGTTGCTATTTTTGGTATCGCTTGGATGGGAGATACTTTCTTCAACGGTAACTTAAATATGATTCAAGGATCAATTCAACACTTAGTAACAAGTGCACCGTGGCTATTTGCTATCGCATTATTCATTCTATCTATCTTACTGTATAGTCAAGCAGCAACAGTTCGTGCATTAATACCACTCGGATTATCTCTTGGCATTCCACCAGCATTACTTATTGCGATGTTCCCTGCAGTAAATGGATACTTCTTTATTCCAAACTACGGAACAATCGTTGCTGCAATCAACTTTGATCGCACTGGTACAACTGGTATAGGTAAATATGTTTTAAATCATAGCTTTATGATTCCTGGCTTGATCGCAACCTTTACTTCTATCGGAATTGGAATGCTCTTAATTTCAATTATGTTTTAAAGAAAAAGCACAAACCTATGATTTTAAGGGGTTTGTGCTTTTTTAATCAAACGTTTGTTTAAATCTTTTCAATCGATAACTTCTACAGCATACCCTTTCTTTTTTAAACCACTCAATACCTCTTCAATATGATTTCTATCTTTAGTTTCTAATGATAAGTGCAATTGCGCATATCCTGGAAATACCTTTGTACCAATTCGTTCTAAATATATATTTAATACATTCGCTTCAAAACTTGTTACAACCTCGAGTAAGTGTTGCAAATACCCTGGCTTATCTTTAATCGTTGTCGCAATATGAACGAAACGCCCTGCTTCAACCATTCCATGCTCAATAATACGTGAAATAAAGTTTACATCGACATTTCCACCGCTTAGTACGGATACGACCTTTTTTTCTCTTATTGGGATTTTTTGATAAAGCAAAGCAGCCAATGAACTCGCACCGGACCCTTCGACCAACAATTTATTCCGCTCAAGAAGCATTAACATCGTCCGAGCGATTTCCATTTCATCTACACAAAACACATCATCCACATAACGTTGTACAAGTTCAAAAGTTAAATATCCTGGCCTTTTAACTGCAATTCCATCTGCCATGGTTGGCGCCGAATCTACCGTTATTACTTTCTTTTCCTCAAGTGATTGTTTCATTCCTGGACAAGCAAGTGTCTGCACACCATATATTTTTACTGATGGTTTTTGTTCTTTAATTGCCATCGCAACTCCTGCAATTAATCCCCCGCCTCCAATAGGACAAATAACAGCTTCTACGTCTTCAAGCTGTTTTAATATTTCCAATCCGACTGTCCCTTGACCCGCAATTACTGCTTCATCATCAAATGGATGTACAAATTTTGCTCCTGTCTTCTCTTTTAAATCTAGTGCGTAAGCTAATGCATCGTCAAATACATCACCTTGTAATTCCACATGAGCACCATACCTTTTCGTCGCAAGCACCTTACTTAACGGTGCACCTTTTGGCATTACAATCGTACAAGGAATACTGAGCATATTACTAGAATACGCAACCCCTTGTGCATGATTTCCAGCAGATGCCGCAACAACACCATTTTCTAAATCACCTTTTTCAAGAGAAACCATTTTATTATAAGAGCCACGTACTTTAAAGGAACCTGTCTTTTGTAAATTCTCAAGCTTTAAATAAACATCATTCTGTGATAATTCACTAAATGTGCTCGAATAATCTAGCGGTGTCATATGTACAATACCCTTCATTTTCTCATAAGCAGTTATAATATCCTGGAATACAATCATACCTTCGCCTCCGAAACAATATATGTTTATACATACTAGTTTAAGCGGCATATTTTGTTTTATACGACAAAAGATCACGTAGCATTTTATGCTACATGATCTTCTCTTACAAACTCTTATTTACTTCATCAGCTAATTTCTTCGTACTTTCATACGCAGAATCAGCTAAGCTAATCGCAGAAATAACCGAAATACCATCCGCACCGGCATCTATAACAGAAGCTGTATTTTCAATTGTAATTCCGCCAATACCAACAATCGGTATTGTAATCTCGTGTTCTCTAAAATACTTTAGCCCTTTCGTTCCTTGAACTGCTTTCGTATCTTTTTTCGTACTCGTTGGGAAAATAGGACCAACTCCTAAATAATCAGCTCCGTTTTCAATCGCCCAGCGTGCTTCTTCAATTGTATGTGTAGATACTCCAACAATTTTATCTCCCATTTTTTCACGAACAGATGTTATTCCTTCATCATCTTGTCCAACATGTACACCGTCTGCATCTAATTCAAGAGCTAATTCAACGTCATCATTCACAATAAACGGCACATTATACTCTTTGCAAAGTGTTTGTAGTTCTTTCGCAAAACGAATACGTTTCTCACCAGTTAAAGCCCCTTCTCCCTTTTCACGAAATTGAAAAAGTGTTATACCGCCTTCTAGTGCCTCTCTCAATACTTGCAGTGGCTCCTTCGTACAATTGTTACTACCCATAATAAAATATACTGGTAGTAATTTAGACATTTCATCCATTGTAATACGCGACATCTATTTCCCCTCCTTACTGTACAAACTCAATCTTTCCATACTTCTCAATATCCTCTGAAGTTGTATTCGCTAATTGATTTAAGAACTCAATTTGGAAGCTACCAGGTCCTTTTTCTACCGTTTTGGCTGCTGCCAGTTCCGCAGCTACTCCATAAAATGTTACTGCTGCGACAGCTGCCTTCACATAATCTTTTTCAACTGCTGCAAATGCTCCTATTACAGAAGTTAATAAACAGCCTGTTCCAGTAACTTTTGTTAAAATGCTATGGCCATTGCGAATAAGAACTACCCGCTCTCCATCTGTAATGATATCCTCTTTTCCAGTGATCACAGCAACTGTATTTAATTCATCCGCTGCCTGTTTTGCAATACTTACGACATTACCATTTCCAGTACCAGCGTCTACACCTTTGATTTCCCATTTTTCATTAATAACATTAGCTATTTCTGCTGCATTTCCGCGAATTATCGCTAAATTTATTTCAGCTGGAATATGCCTTGCAACTTCTGTTCGATAAGAAGTTGCTCCTGCACCAACTGGATCAAATAGTACTGGTACATGATTCATATTTGCTGATTTACCAGCAAGTAACATCGCTTCTACCTCTTCGGGGCGAAGTGTACCCATATTTAAAACGAGTGCGCCAGCAATACTAGCCATTTCTGCTACTTCTTCTTTTGCATATGCCATTACAGGCGATGCTCCTAATGCTAACAAACCGTTTGCTGTAAAGTTTGTTACAACGACATTTGTAATATTATGCACGAGTGGATTAGACTCTCTTACCAGTTCCACTATTTTACTAATTTCTTGTACATTCATTCTATTCATCTCCTAACTTTAATGATGGGAGATACACAAAAAGACACTTTGCGTATGCAAAGTGTCTGAACATGTGCTTTTACACTCTCCCTACGCTGGCATTATCCAACAGGTTCAAATGGTCAATGACGGGTTAGTCATACTCTCAGTTTGCATCCGCAAACTCCCATGTGCTTTTTATTCAACTACTTCAAAGTCTACTCTCATTCTAGTGAAATAACAAGTTCTTTACTTTCTTATACAGAAAGAGTGATAGGGAATCCTATCACTCTTTTCATACTATTATTTTATAGCTTTTGATACTTCTTTCACCATTGCTGATACAGACTCAAGTCCGCCACCAGATAAGTACCAGTAGTTTGCATCAAGGTAAACTACGTTTTTGTTTTTCACAGCGTTTGTTTTACTTACCAGTTCATTTTCAACAACTTGCTTAGCAGAAGATTTCCCGCCAGTTACTACGCCTCTATCAATTACAAATAAGTAATCAGGGTTCTTCTCAAGGATGTACTCAAATGAAACTTTATTACCATGTGTATCTGCTTTAATTTCTGGGTCAACAGGAGTTACGCCAAACACATCATGAATAATACCGAAGCGAGATTGAGGGCCGTATGCACTTACTTGACCATCGTTCGCTAAAATAACTAAAGCTTTTTTATCGCTTTTCTTCGCTTTTTCATTTAATTCTGCCACGTCTTTTTCAACTGCTGCAATTTCTTTTTTCGCTTTATCTTCTTTATCGAAGATTTTCGCTAATGTTTCTGTGTTTTCTTTAAATGATTTCATGTATTCTTTTGTATCTTGTTCTACGTAAATTGTTGGAGCAATTTTTTCGAATTCTTTATATGAATCAGCTTGACGTCCAGAAATGATAATTAATTCCGGATTCATTTCATTGATTTTTTCGAAGTCTGGTTCTTTTAAACCACCAACGTTTTTATACTTTTTATCTTTATATTTAGAAAGGTATTCTGGTACACTTTTTTGCGGCACACCAGCCACGTCAACACCTAGTTTATCTAATGTATCTAATGAACCGAAGTCGAATACTACAACGTTTTTCGGATTCGTTTTAACTTTCGTTTCGCCTAATTTGTGCTTAATCGTAATTTCTTTTGATTTACTTTCACTTGCCTCGGTCTTCTTGTCAGTAGAAGCACCATTACTACATGCCACAGCGACAATAGCAAGCATGAAAGTTAATAATAGCATCGCTAATTTCTTCACTTCAATCACCTCAATAAAATTTTTAAAATTATTTAAATCGATAGCACATTTACACCATCAAAAATAACTTCCTCTTATGAAAAATAAATACAAATGTTGTTTCCAGATATCTCTTCTATATGGATGTCCATATCATAAATATCTTTTAAAACAGCTTTATCAATAATTTCGCTCGTTGGACCTTCTTTCATTACTTTTCCATCTTTCAAAGCAACGATATGATCGGAATAACAAGAAGCAAAATTAATATCATGAATTACGATAACAACCGTTTTTCCAAGCTCTTCAACAAGTCGTCTCAGTACTTTCATAATTTGTACAGAATGTTTCATATCTAGATTATTCAGTGGCTCGTCCAATAAAATGTATTCTGTATTTTGAGCAATAACCATTGCGATATACGCCCTTTGCCTCTGCCCACCACTGAGTTGGTCTAAATACTTATGCTGGATGTCCTCAAGTTCCATATAGCGAATAGCTTCCTCAATATGGCTCCAGTCTTCCTTTGTCAGATTACCTTGTGAATATGGAAATCTACCGAAACTAACTAATTCTCGAATGCTAAGCCTTAAATTAATATGATTCGTTTGCTTTAAAATTGAGATTTTCTTAGCAAGCTCATCGCTCTTCCATTCCCCAATTTCTTTATCTTCAATGTAGATTTCACCAGCATCTTTTTTTAATAACCTACTAATCATAGAAAGAACCGTACTTTTCCCTGCTCCATTTGGACCAATAAAAGATGTGATTTTTCCTTTTGCTATTTTAATAGAGACATCTTCAACAACATTTTTATTACCATATTGCTTTGATATGTTTCTTACTTCTACCATGACTTGCTCTCCTTTAATAGAAGATAAATGAAGTACACGCCACCAACAAAGTTAACAATGACACTTAAAGTCGTGTTAAATTCAAACACTCTTTCAACAATCAATTGTCCTCCTACTAAGGCGATAATACTAATAAGGATAGAACCTATTATTAAATATTTGTGTTTGTATGTATGCAAACATTCACGTGCAACGTTTACTACAAGCAGTCCTAAAAATGTAATGGGTCCTACTAACGCTGTGGAAATAGATACTAAAATTGCAATTACAATTAAAAGCTTCTTCACGACTTTGTCATAATCTACTCCTAAATTAATTGCCTCATCTCTTCCGAGTGATAGTACATCTAATAATTTCAGCTCTTTATACACATAAGCAATAACCAATACAATTCCAATGATAGACGTTACTAGTAGCTCTGTTTTTACATTATTTACACTTGCAAACATTTTCCCTTGTACAATTTGGAACTCATTTGGATCAATGAGCACTTGCATAAAGGACGATAAACTTTGGAAGAATGTACCGAATATTAATCCGATTAAAAGTAGGAAGTAAATATTATTCCCTTCTCTTTTAAACAGAAACTTATAAAGAAATAGTGAGAAAATCACCATTAAACTTACTGATATAAGGAAGTTTACGTTTGTGTTCATCATCGTGAAATGTTGTGATCCAAATACAAATACAACAAACGTTTGAATAAACATATAAAGTGAATCTAAACCGATAACACTCGGTGTTAAAATACGGTTATTACTAATCGTTTGGAAGATCATTGACGAAAATGCAATCGCTCCGCCTGTTATGATCATCGCTAACAATTTCTTACCTCTTCTCGGCAAGGCATAATCTAATGTGTTCATATTTAAGTTAATAAATAAAAATATCCCAATGACTATAACTGATACAATGGCTAGTAATGCCAAAATCATCTTATAATTTCTTTGTTTTCTAAGCTGCATATGCGTTTCTCCTCATCAATAAATAAAGGAAAATTCCGCTTCCGATTACTCCTACTGTAAGACCAATAGAAATCTCGTACGGATAAATTACGACCCGGCCAAGTATATCGCAAGCTAGTACGAAAACTGCTCCTAGCAAGGCAGTGTTCGGTAAGCTATTCTTCAAGTTATCTCCGCGATAAATAGAAACAATATTCGGAATAATAAGCCCTAAAAATGGAATCATTCCTACAGTTAAAACAACTAACGCGGAAATTAAAGAAACGATAACAAGTCCAATATTTAGTACTCGATTATAATTCATCCCTAAATTCGCAGCAAAGTCTTCTCCCATTCCAGCAACAGTAAAACGATTTGCATATAAAAAGGCGATGATTACAAGCGGGATACTTAAATATAAAATCTCATATCTTCCTTTCATAATCATTGAAAAGTCACCTTGTAGCCAGGAATTGATATTTTGAATTAAGTCATATTTATAAGCAAAGAATGTTGTAACGGAACTAATAATGTTCCCAAACATAATCCCTACAAGTGGAATAAATATCGCATCCTTAAACTTAATTCTCTTTAAAATTTGCATAAATAAAAATGTACCAGCTAATGCAAAGACAAATGCAACAAGCATTTTCTCAAGAGGACTCGCTGTCGTAAATAACATTAACGACACTAACACCCCAAGCTTCGCACTATCCATCGTACCCGCAGTTGTCGGAGATACAAATTTATTTCTGCTCAATTGCTGCATAATTAAGCCACTTATACTTAAGCTCACACCAGCAACGATAATACTGATTAAACGTGGCAACCTACTAATGAATACCACCTGCATTTTATCTTGATCCCAATGCACAATATCCATGAGGCTTATATCTTTTACACCAATGAAAATAGAAGCAATCGATAAAACAATAAGCATAATAAACAAATATCTTTTTTTCATAGTTATTCATGGTGCAGATTATGTTCTGTCGCCATCATCTGATTTTAAACAGATTATAATCCTATCATTTTATCCCCCTCATCTATTTATAGAATGATAGAAATCATAACTCTTTTGGTAAAACCTTTTCTTGCCTTCTTATGGTTAAAATGAATTTCATTATCAATTAAGAACATAATTTATATGTATTAATCAACTTTCCCATATATTATTTTGGCAATATTTTGGTAACCCCCTTTAATGATAATGAAATTCATTTACAATGTCAACGTATACACTCAAAAATCTGACATTTATATCAAACTTTTATTTATATACGTAAATCCTCCCTCATTCATTTAATCGGAAATATTTCAAACCTGTAGCATAACTGAATCCAGCAAAGATGTATGCTATATTTAACGTATGGAAATTTGAAAGGATGTTTTTAAAATGGCAAAAAGTATTGTAATTGCTGAAAAGCCTTCTGTTGCACGTGATATCGCACGTGTACTGAAATGTGATAAAAAAGGAAACGGCTACCTTGAAGGTAGTAAATATATTGTTACTTGGGCTTTAGGCCATCTCGTTACATTAGCAGATCCAGAAAGCTATGATGTAAAATATAAAAAGTGGAATTTAGAAGATTTACCAATGCTACCTGAGCGTTTAAAACTAACGGTAATTAAACAAACAGGAAAACAATTTAACGCTGTGAAAAGCCAGCTACTTAGAAAAGATGTAAGTGAAATCATTATAGCTACAGACGCTGGCCGTGAAGGTGAATTAGTAGCGCGCTGGATTATCGATAAAGTTAAAATGAACAAACCGATTAAGCGTTTATGGATTTCATCGGTTACTGATAAAGCAATTAAAGATGGCTTCGCAAATTTAAAGCCTGGCAAAGCATATGACAATTTATACGCTTCAGCTGTCGCACGTTCAGAAGCTGACTGGTATATCGGTCTTAATGCGACTCGAGCATTAACTACCCGCTTTAATGCCCAACTAAATTGTGGTCGTGTCCAAACACCTACTGTAGCCATTATTGCAGGCCGTGAAGACGAAATAAAGAATTTTAAAGCTCAAACTTACTACGGTATCGAAGCTCAAACAGCTGAGAGATTAAAGCTAACTTGGCAGGATATAAAAGGAAATAGTCGCAGCTTTAATAAAGAAAAAATTGATGCACTTGTGAATAAAATCAGTAAGCAAAATGCTACTGTTGTAGATATTGATAAGAAACAAAAGAAGTCGTTCGCTCCTGGTCTTTACGATTTAACTGAACTACAACGTGATGCGAATAAAATCTTTGGTTACTCTGCAAAAGAAACATTAAACATTATGCAAAAACTATATGAGCAACATAAAGTTTTAACGTATCCTCGTACAGATTCACGCTACATTTCATCTGATATCGTCGGAACGCTTCCAGAGCGTCTGAAGGCATGTGGCGTCGGAGAATACCGTCCTTTAGCGCATAAAGTATTGCAAAAACCTGTAAAATCTAATAAATCATTTGTTGATGATAGTAAAGTAAGCGATCATCACGCAATTATCCCAACAGAGAGCTATGTAAATTTCTCAGCTTTCACAGATAAAGAACGTAAAATTTATGATTTAGTTGTGAAACGTTTCTTAGCAGTTTTATTCCCAGCCTTTGAATATGAACAACTAACATTACGCACAAAAATTGGTGATGAAACGTTCATCGCACGCGGAAAAACAATTTTGCATGCTGGTTGGAAAGAAGTATATGAAAATCGATTTGAAGATGATGATGCAGTAGACGATTTAAAAGAACAAATCTTACCTCGCATTGAAAAAGGCGATACATTAAACATAAAACTAATTGTCCAAACATCAGGTCAAACGAAAGCACCTGCACGTTTTAATGAAGCAACGTTACTTTCAGCGATGGAAAACCCAACAAAATACATGGATACGCAAAACAAACAACTTGCTGATACATTAAAATCAACTGGTGGATTAGGTACTGTAGCTACACGTGCGGATATCATCGATAAGCTCTTCAATTCATTCTTAATTGAAAAACGTGGTAAAGACATTCACATTACATCAAAAGGGCGTCAGTTACTTGATTTAGTGCCAGAAGAACTAAAATCTCCTACACTAACTGGTGAATGGGAGCAAAAACTTGAAGCGATCGCAAAAGGTAAATTAAAAAAAGAAGTATTTATTTCAGAAATGAAAAACTATACGAAAGAAATTGTTGCTGAAATTAAATCGAGCGATAAAAAATATAAACACGACAATATCTCAACGAAGTCTTGTCCAGACTGCGGTAAACCAATGTTAGAAGTAAACGGTAAAAAAGGTAAAATGCTTGTATGCCAAGATCGCGAGTGTGGTCATCGTAAAAATGTATCCCGCACTACAAACGCACGCTGCCCTCAGTGTAAAAAGAAACTAGAACTACGTGGTGAAGGATCTGGCCAAATTTTCGCATGTAAATGTGGCTATCGCGAAAAACTTTCTACGTTCCAAGAAAGACGTAAGAAAGAATCAGGCAACAAAGCTGATAAACGTGACGTCCAAAAATATATGAAACAACAACAGAAAGAAGAAGAACCGTTAAACAATCCGTTCGCAGAAGCATTAAAGAAATTAAAATTTGATTAAACCTATTTTTAAATACAAAAAGGTTCCTACCAATTTCGGTAGGAACCTTTTATTTTAATGAATAATTTTACTTCCTTTTGCGTTCTCAACAAACTTTTCACTTGATTTGTTAATTGGTGTTTTTAGTAATATCGCAGCAACAACGATGACTACTACGAAAGCACTTAACACGAGTAAATCTCTAATGACTATATCCCAAAGCATTCCACCTACTGTTTCACGAATTGCACTAATTGCATATGTGAATGGTAAGAACGGATAAATTGCTTGGAAGAACGGTGGTGTCATTTGAATTGGGAATGTTCCGCCCGATCCTGCTACTTGCAGTACAAGTAAGATGATCGCCATCGATTTCCCAACGTTTCCGAAAATAGAAACGAGTGAGTATACGATACAAACAAAGACTCCCCCAATAAATAAACTAAATAACACAAACCAGAATTTATCGACTACGTACGTACCGAGTAAGAATATATCCCCCATCGATACGATAAACGCTTGCGAAAGACCTATCGTTAAGAATGTTAATAAACGTCCGAAGTATATTTCATGGCTCTTATAATTCGCGCCCTCTTCATGTACTTCTACTGTTAATAACGAAACCATTAATAGTGCACCAACCCATAGTGCAAGCACTGTATAGAATGGTGACATCGCTGAACCGTAGTTCGGCATCGCAAATAATTTATTCTCTTTTAAATTTACTGGATTCGCGAAGTAATCACTTTGCTTTTCAACATCATTTTTCAATAAACGTATGATGTCTTTTATATCCTCTTCTGATTCAAAATCACGAATTTTATTTGCTAAGTCTTTAATCTTTTTCTCAGTCTCCGGCATTTCAGCTTTAATATCTGCTAATTTCTTTCTACCGTCCACTAAGCCTTTTGATGAATCTTCTAGTAATTTTTTAACATCTGGAAGCTTTTTGTTTGCTTCTTTTAAAATTTGAGACGTGTTTTTAGACATCTCTTTTGTACGAGCAATTGCTTCATTAAAGTTTGGAACGATTTCTGAATCGTATTTAGCTAAGATGTCACCTATTTGGCCCGAAACATTTTTAGATACTTCATTAATGCTCTCAATAACATCTGCCGCTGGTTTTTGACCTTTATTAATAGCGTCAATTCCTTTATCAGTTAAATCGATTCCTTTTTGAAAACCATCTTTTACTTTATTCAGTTTAGAAATCATGTTCTTCATGTTCTTATCACTATTTACATCTGCTAAAACTTTATTCGCATTTTCCATAACGGGAATCATATCGTTAACTAAATTTAGCCCCGCTTTAAACTGGCCATTTAAATCATTTAAAGCTACTTTTGTAGAATCTAGTCCGTTGACACCTTTATTACTTAAGTCTTCTCTGGCTTTTTCAAGCTCTGTTTTTAATCTGCCGTAATTATTTACAGCCTGATCATAGCCTTCTCTACCATTGTCTAATATCTCGTTAACTTTTTTTATTTCTTGATTTAAATTCTGTTGCGCATTTCCAGCTTTATCTTTTAATTGTTCAGCCGTACTTACTGCTTTTTCAAAATCTGCTACAAACGTTGCATTATAATCTGCCTCCGCTTGATTTACTAAACTATTTATTGCATCTAACTTTTTATTAGTAGCATCTCTTACATCTTGTTTCACTTCTTGCCCTGTACCTATAATATTAGCGATATCTTTAACGCCGCCATTTGCATTTTCTATAGCTGATTTAAGATTCGTTAATTTATCTATTCGTTTTTGGAAGAAGTCTTTTCCAGAATCAGTTGGTGCAGATTCTTTAAATTTAGTAAAGACATCAATTAAATATGAAACACTATCCGCACGACCTTGAAGATTCTCAGAAACCTTATTAAGATCTTGTTTCGCTTTTTCTGGGTCGAAATTACCATTTTGTAACCCGTTTATAACTCCTTGTGCATAAGTTGTTCCAACACGTATTGAGCCGAATACATTATTTACAGTTTGATCAATATTTTTAGCAATATCTTTATACAATTGACCATTCACCTGCGGTAGTTCTGGTATCTGTGGAATAGTTATATTAGGTAACACTGGGAATTTAGATGGATCTGGAAGTGCTAGATTGAAATCAACAGATGGATTTTTTAAGAAATCCGTAATTGCCGCCGCACCATTCAAACCTGTTTGCATTACAATTAAATTATTCTTAATAGTTCCAGGAGCACGTTTCAACGTTTCGTCATTTCTCGCAAAGAATGTATCTAAACTCTTGAGTGCGTCCTGCCCATCATTAATAACACTTTCTACAACTGGTAACTCTTTCTGCGCTACTTTCACAACATCTTCCGCGCGAGTTGCATCATCTAACGCCTTATCCATGAGTGTATTCATTTCTGGGAACTGTGCTTCTAACTTAAATACAAGATCCTTGACCTTCTCAATACTCGGTAAGTTAGTTTCTAAATCGATTCCAAGGTCATTGAAGATTTCAAAAATCTCACCGTTTGCTGTTTTAACAAAGTTTTTACTAATTTCTTCAGTAAGGCCTGATGCACCTTTAGCTGTAATCTTCGGTGCAATGGCATTCACCTTTTCATTTACGTAATACTCAATTTCCGGTTTCTCTGGATTTTCATTCAAGACTGTTGCAATCTTTTCAGAAAAATCTTTTGGAATAGTAATACTTGCGGAATAATCTCCACGCTCTACTCCATAAATTGCTTGCTTTTCATCGACAAACTTCCAACCAAAATTTTTGTCCTTCTTAAGTGAATCTACAATTTCTTTCCCTATGTTAATATCTTTCCCTCTTAAATTTGACCCAACATCTTGGTTAGAAACTGCAATCTGGATTCCTTTCGTATTTCCGTAAGGATCCCAAGAGGCTTTAATGTTAAACCATGCATATAACGATGGTAGAACCATCAAACCTAATACAATAACAATTGCAGCCCAATGTTTGGCTACATTCCGTAAATCTGTCTTATAAATACGCCAAATCTGTTTCATATAAGCTATCACCTAATTATATATTTTTCCTTCTTTAGAAAATGATACATACATTTTGCAATTATATCACTTTCTACATCGTGGATTAAACGAAAATGCACTATTTTTTCCCATAAAATATTTCACCTACTTCATTATATAACGAAGTAAAAAAAGTATGCATACAAAATGACCAAATTAGTTTTACATTCAATAATAACAAATATATAGGAAATGTCATAAAAAGTACAAGTATTTTCTCTTGGAAATACTTGTATTCATCAAAAAAATCCTCACAGCTTTTTATTATCTGTGAGGATTTCTTCTATTATATATCTAATTGTACCTCTACACCGAAATGATCTGAAATTACATTTCGATTTGTATCATTAAAAATAACTTTTGAAGAACTAACCGTTTTACTTTGGTTACATAATATTAGATCGATTCGTAAGTTTTGTTTATTTTCATCCCAACCAGCAATCTCACCTTGGACAGTTGTTCCTTCATCCTTCTCCATTGCTAGTTCATATGTGTCATATAAACCTTTTTTCATAATATACTCATAACCCTCTCCTTGCAGGCGAGCATTGTTATTAAAATCACCCATTAAGAAGGAGAGTTCATTGCTATCTACACGCTCTATTAAACGATCGACCTGGCCTTTGAATGATTCTTCTTCATCATTCCACCAACCGAGATGACAAGAGTAAAACGTTATCTTCTTACCATTATAAGCAATTGTTGCACTTACAATTTTGCGTGTTTTCCAATACGCTGTATCCTTATTTTCTGAAATAAAGAACGTATCTTCTTTTACAACGTTATGCTTTGTTATAATTGCTAATCCTTCCTCGTACACATCATATCCAATATGAGAGAAGTCCCAAATAATATTGTACTCTTTTACATGTAAGGCTCTTAACTCTTCTAGTAGTAATAGTCCAAAATTATCTTTTTTCTTGTTACCGCATACATTTTCAGCTTGTATAGATTGACTTACTTCTTGCAATGCGATCACATCATAATCTTCTTCTTGAATTACCTTGGCAAGATACTTTATTTTTTCAATTTGATTCTCTTCTTGCCAAGAGTGACAATTTAAAGTTAGCAATTTCATATTATTACGCACCTAACATATCTTGAATGTCTGACTTTAATACGTCAGCTTTCGGGCCATATACTGCTTGTACACCTTTATCTTTTACGATAAGTCCTAAAGCACCATTTTGTTTCCACTGTGCTTCTGGTGCAACAACGTCTAAATTTTTTACCGTTACACGTAAACGTGTCATACAAGCATCTACGTCAGCAATATTATCTTTTCCGCCCAATAAATCAATAACCTTTGTTGCTAATGAACCATCTTGTACATTTCCTGTTCCTTCTGATGACTCATCTTCATTATCAATATAGTTACCTGCACGCCCTGGTGTTGGTAAATTGAATTTTTTAATTAAGAAGTTGAATAATGTAAAGTTAAGACCGAAGAACACTAATGAAACAATGACAAAGTTGATTAAATCTCTCGTTAAACCTGCATTGACCATCATTGGTGTACGTGTAATTAACTCAATAAATCCAAATGCATGAACACGTAAATTAATTAAATCTGCTAATGCGAATGCAAGTCCTGTTGTAATTGCATACACAACATATAATACTGGCGCAATAAACATGAACATGAATTCAATTGGTTCTGTAACACCTGTTAAGAATACTGCTAATGCTGCTGATAAGAACATCGGTTTATACTTTGCACGCTTATCTTTATCAACGTTACGGAACATTGCAAACGCAATACCCATTAATGCTGCTGTTGAACCGATAACTTGCCCAGCTTTGAAACGAGCTGGTACAACATTATTTAATAAATCATTATACGCTTTCGTGTCTCCATTTGCTAACAAGTTATTTAAATCTGTAATCCATGCAAGCCATAATGGATCCTGTCCTGCTACAACTTGTCCAACCTTTGAACCAGTTAACATCGTATATGTTCCGCCTAGCTCTGTGTAGTTCATCGGAATTGTTAACATATGATGTAATCCAAACGGTAATAATAAACGTTCTAATGTTCCATATACAAATGGTGCAACAACTGGTGCACTATCTTTAGATGCTGCAATCCAGCGACCAAATTCATTTAATCCACTTTGGATAAATGGCCATAAAAGTGATAATACAATCGCAGTAACTGTAGACCAAACAATTACAACGAATGGTACGAAGCGTTTTCCATTAAAGAATGCTAATGCCTGTGGTAGTTTATTATAGTTATAGTATTTGTTGTATAAAGTAGCTCCTAAGAAACCAGTAATAATCCCTACGAAAACTCCCATGTTTAATGCTGGTGCACCAAGTACAGAAGTGAAATAATCTTTTACAAGTAAATCTCCTGCTAATACCGAAGAAACTGTCGCTTTTGAATCCGTTAACATTTGAGGGTTTACACCAAATATAGCTCCTGTAATTCGGTTTGTTAAGACGAATGCTAATAGCGCTGCAAACGCACCACCTGCGCGATCCTTCGCCCAAGATCCCCCAATTGCTACTGCGAATAAAATGTGTAGATTTGTAATAATTGCCCAACCGATGTCTTCCATTACTCGAGCAATTGTATGAACTGCGTTAATATCCCCAGCAGACATCCCAATTAACTTACCGATGGAAATCATTAAACCAGCTGCTGGCATTACAGCTACAACAACTAATAACGCTTTCCCGAACTTTTGCCAAAAATCAAAAGACGTAATTTTCATCTGTTCTTCCTCCCCTTTATTTATAACAACATAATGATTTGAATTATAATTTCTATTTCTCTTATGAAAACGATTCCTTACATCCCTTCTTTTTTGTTACGCAACCGTTTTCATAAATCTATTTTAATAAAAGCGTTTTCACATTGCAATAGAAATTTATTTTTTTTAATAAAAAAAGATGCTCAAAGAGCATCCTTTTTTATTATGAAATGCGATAAACCCTTGTTTCATAAGGTTTTAACGTAATTGTAGTTAATTGATCATGTTCGGCAACTTCATAGTTATTTAAGAGCAAACGTTTGCGTTCTAGTGCGAATGTACTCTCATTATATACAGCTTCCTGGTTTGAAATGTTACTAATTACAATTACTTTTTCACCCTGCAATGTACGAGTATATGCGTAAATTTGCGAATCATCTTCTAAAATTAAATCATACGTACCATAATTCAATACATCGTGCTCTTTTTTCAAGGCAATCATTTTTTTATAGAAATTGAAAATAGAGTCCTCTTCATTTTTCTGCTTTTCAACATTAATTTCCTTGTAGTTTGGATTCATCCCAAACCAAGGTGTTCCTGTTGTGAAGCCAGCATTATTTTCAGCATTCCACTGCATAGGTGTACGTGAATTATCACGGCAAGAAGCCCATATAATTTCCATCATATCTTGATGAGATACTCCTTCTGCAATTTTCTCGCGATATAAATTTTTAATTGCTACATCATCATAATCTTCAATATTTTGGAACTGAACATTCGTCATACCAATTTCTTGTCCTTGATAAATAAACGGTGTACCGTGCATAAAGAAATACATCGCTCCTAAAGCTGTTGCACTTTCACGCCAGTACTCTTTATCATTTCCCCAAGTAGACACAATACGTGGCTTATCATGATTCTCAATGTATAAAGCATTCCAGCCCTTATTTTCTAAACCTTTTTGCCACTTTGTTAATACTTTTTTCAACTCAACAACATCAAGATCTTTCTTCTTTTCTGCATCCCATAAGCTTAAATGCTCAAATTGGAATACCATATTGAATTTACCGTTCTCTTCTCCAACCCAAAGATCAGCATCTTCAACTTTCACACCATTTGCTTCCCCAACAGTCATAATATCGTATTTAGCAAATGTGTTTTCTTTTAATTCTTCTAGTAAAGGCTGAATACCATTGACATTCATATGCTTATCAAAAGATGGTACATATTTTAATTCTTTTGGATTTGGCATATCCTTCAAGCCATCTTCCTTCTTAATATGGCTGATCGCATCAACACGGAAACCATCAATACCTTTATCAAGCCACCAATTAACAGTATCATATAAAACTTCACGAACTTCTTTATTCTCCCAGTTCAAATCTGGTTGTTTACGCGAGAATAAATGTAAATAATATTGCTCTGTCACCTCATCATATTCCCATGCAGAACCATTAAAGATACTTTCCCAATTGTTTGGTTCCACGCCATCTTTACCATCACGCCAAATATACCAATCACGCTTCGGATTGTCTTTAGAAGAACGTGATTCAATAAACCACGGATGTTCATCACTTGTATGATTAATAACTAAATCAATAATAAGCTTCATATCGCGCTTATGAACTTCATCTAGTAACGCATCAAAATCTTCCATCGCACCAAATTCATCCATAATATCTTGGTAATCACTAATATCATAACCATTATCATCATTAGGCGATTTATACATTGGACAAATCCAAATTACATCTATACCTAAATCTTTTAAATAATCCAGTTTTGCAATAATACCTTGTAAATCTCCAATACCATCGCCATTTGAATCCATAAAGCTACGTGGATAAATTTGATAAGCAACCGCTTCTTTCCACCATGTCTTATTCATAATCATTCTCTCCTTTTGCATCCCATTAAAATTTATGCAAACGTTTTCGTAACACTATCATAACAAAATATGAACAGTTTGCAACTGTTTTCATGAAACTCTATGTAGATTCCTTATTCTTACGCTTTATTTATTTCATCCTTCCCCCTCTCTTGTCCACGCACGTTAAACACGCTCTTCATATACTAATACAAGCTCATTTTATTTTAGAAAGGAGATATAAATTGAAACAAACAAAATTAACTGGTCGTATCGTTGTTCCCTCAGATCCTGAATATGACATAGCGCGAATAAATTTAAATTTAAGCATTCCAAAACTCCCTTGTATTATTGTTTTTTGTCAAAATAAAAATGATGTGTGTAACGCCTTAAAATGGGCACGTGAACGTCATATACCGTTTCGCTTAAGAAGCGGACGTCATAGCTATGAAAATTTTTCTCTTTTAAATAGAGGACTTATTATCGATGTGAGTGAAATGCATCGCATTACTGTTAATACATATAAATTAACAGTAACAATTGAAGCTGGTGCAAATCTTGGCACTGTTTATAAAGAGCTTTGGAATTATGGTGTTACAATACCAGCTGGCACAAGTGCAAGCGTTGGAATTGTTGGATTAACACTTGGCGGTGGCATCGGTATGCTTTCACGCTTATTTGGATTAACATGTGATCAATTAGTAGAAGTTGAAATGGTACAAGCGTGCGGTAAATCTGGCGCAAAACTCATTCGTGCAAACGAGCAAGAAAACTCTAACTTATTTTGGGCATGCTGTGGTGGTGGCGGTGGAAATTTCGGAATTGTTACTTCCTTAACTTTTCGAGTCCACCCTATAAAAAACGTATCAATATTCTCTCTTACATGGGAATGGAAAGACTTTATTGCTGCATTTCAAGCTTGGCAAGACTGGGCACCTTATATAGATGAACGTCTCACTTCATCAATCGAATTATTCTCAAAGCAACGAAATAAAATCGAAGTACAAGGTGAGTTTGTTGGTTCTCCCTCTGAACTCCATTCCTTATTATCTCCTCTTCTTGAAACTGGTAGCCCCTCTCTCTTTATAGATGAAGTTCCTTATATAAAGGCTGTTGAATTTTTTAACAGCGGTAACATCCCTGAAAAATTCAAACGCTCAGGTTCCTACGTATATAAACCTATCCCTCTTAAAGGCATTCAAATTATGCAATATTTTCTTTCCCATGCACCAAATAAAGATGCGAGTATTTGGCATCAATCACTCGTAGGTGCTGTAGAAAATATTTCTCCTAATGAAACCGCTTATTTCCATCGCAAGGCAATCATTGCTCAAGAATATATTACTTCTTGGAAATGCGACGATGAAGAAAATCGAAATATACGCTGGGTTAAAGACTTACGAGAAAGTTTAGATCCTTATACACTAGGCGACTATGTCAATTGGCCCGATATCGACATTAAAAATTGGCAAACTAGTTATTATGGCTCTAACTTTCAAAGATTGCGTAAAGTGAAAACCTTATATGATCCTTGCAATGTTTTTCGTTTTCAACAAAGCATTCCCCCTTTTCATATATAAAAAGGAAGAACAGAATGCTGTTCTTCCTTTTTACATTGAAAACCGTTCAATTGTTCGTTTCAAATCAGCTGCTTGCTTCTCTAAATCTTTTAATAATTGATCAATTACTACCATATTTTTAGACTGTTGTAGCGTCACACGTGCCACTTCTTGTGACCCAGCTGACGTTTCCTCAGCAATTGCTGCTACAGCCTTTGTTTGTGCTCCCGTTTGATGAATATGACTCACTTGTTCATTCATATAACTACTAATTTGCTTGGTTGCATCGGCGACTTCCATAATACTTGATGACATTTCTTTTAAAATTAATTCTGTAGCTTCTCCGCGTTTCGCCTCTTCCTTAGCTGTTTTCACTTGCTCGGTCATTTTCATGGCGACTTGTTGCACTTCATCCTGCATATTCCGTAATAACTGCGATATGTTTCTTGCAGAATGATTACTTTCATCAGCAAGTTTACGTACTTCTTCTGCTACAACCGCAAAGCCTCTTCCATGCTCTCCTGCACGGGCTGCCTCAATAGAAGCGTTGAGTGCTAATAAATTCGTTTGGCTAGCAATCTCACTCACAACAGAAACAATATGTTCAACTTGTTTCATTCGTTCTTCTAACTTCTGTACATTTTGCATCGAATCTTCATTTTCTTTCGCCAATGTTTGAATACCTTGAATTAAAGAGGTAAAGACACGAGTACTTTGCCCTAAAGCTTGAACCATTTCTGAGGACAATTGATCAGAGTGTTTCGCCTTTTCTTCTACTTCACTCGCAATAGAAGTCGTTGTATCAACAGCAGAAACAATCGCCTGAATTGATGCTGCTGATTGCTCAGCACCAGAAGAAATCTCTGCAAGGGTTTCAGACACACCTTGTGCTTGCTTAGTCGCTTCGCCTGTTTGTTTTCTAATTTGCTGAACTTGATTATTTGTATACGAAAATGTAGTATCAATATTTTTTACCATGCCCCTTAAGTTTCCTAGCATCATATTAAATGCAACACTTAAAGATTTAATCTCATCATCTGTATTTGGCAATGGGACATCTTCACGAATATCACCATCAGCCGCTTTCCTTGCAGCTTCCTCTAACTTCCGAAGTGGTTTAATTAAAAATATTGCTGCCCCATATGCTAAAATTCCAGACCATACTACACCTAATAACATAACGATAATATTATAAACAGTTTGACTTACATAACTTTGAAAATAATCATATATAACGTAAATAAAAAATAAACTTGTTGAATATGTAATTAAAGCTAAAACTGTAGTAAATAGCATAAGCTGTATACGCAAGCCAAAGGAAAATGTTTTCCTTTCTTTTTCCATCTCTTCTTTCCCCCTTCTTATAAGCAATATAAGTACTACCTATATATCATTATCCATATTTTCGTTATAGAAAGATATAAGGATTTTAAAAATCATTATTTCCTTGAATATCAAATCCGCCGAAAAAAATAAAGGATTCTGACAATTTATGACTAATAACAGAAATAAGGGGCAACATTTGTAAAATATATTTTTGACTGGAGGTTTTGTATGATTCAAGTTCAAAATCTAGTAAAATCATTTGGCTCACTTGATGTTTTAAAAGGAATTGATTTAGAAGTAAAAGAAAAAGAAGTTGTTGTTTTAATTGGTGCCAGTGGTTCCGGAAAAAGTACATTACTTCGCTGTCTTAACTTTTTAGAAATGTACGATGAAGGTGAAATTCACCTTCAGGGTGAACGAATTGATCCAAAGCATTCAAATTTAAACAAAGTCCGTGAAAATGTCGGTATGGTTTTTCAGCACTTTAACCTCTTTCCTCATATGACCTCACTAGAAAACATCATAGAAGCACCTATTCACGTTAAAAAATTGGAGACAGCAAATGCAAAGGAGATTGGGAATCAACTCCTACAAAAAGTCGGCCTACAAGATAAGGCTGACGTAACGCCCCACCTACTTTCAGGTGGCCAAAAACAGCGCATTGCGATAGCAAGAGCTCTTGCTATGAATCCTAAAATTATGCTATTTGATGAACCTACCTCAGCCTTAGACCCTGAACTTGTTGGAGAAGTATTGCAAGTTATGAAAGAACTTGCTGAAGAAGGAATGACCATGGTTATTGTTACTCATGAAATGAATTTTGCAAGAGATGTAGCTGATCGCGTCATCTTTATGGATGATGGAAAAATTGTAGAGGATGCTCCTCCAGCGCAATTCTTTTCAGCTCCATCACATGAACGGGCAAAGCAATTTTTACGCAATGTTTTATAATGTAACTTCTATTTCAAGCGTAAAGAAATACATTCATACGGCGCACAACTAATTGTCCAAATAAAATATCTCGATAACATACTTAAAACCATCCGTATGATCAATATATAGGAGGGGTTCTATGAAGAAGAAATTATTAACCATTGTTGCGAGTATTACATTATGTACATCCTTCATACTAGGAGCCTGTAGTAAGGAAAGCTCTACTACTTCATCAAACGGTGAAAAGGAATTTCGTTATGCAATGAGTGGCTTATACAAGCCGTTTAATTATAAAGAAAATGACGGAAAGCTTGTCGGCTTTGATGTAGAAATAGGTGAGGCACTTGCTAAAAAAATGAATATGAAACCCGCTCCTGTTACAAATCCGTGGGAAACGCTAATTCAAGGTCTCAAAGCGAAAAAGTATGATGTAATACTGGGCAGTATGGCAATCACAGAAGAACGATTAAAAGCTGTCAATTTCTCAAATCCTTATTATCGCTCTGGTGCCCAAATTTTTGTATCTAAAAAAAATACATCTATCTCTTCTCCAGAAGACTTAAAAGGTAAGAAAATTGGTGTTGTAAAAGCTAGTACCTTTAAAAATCTTGTCACAAAATATACAGATCAAATTACAGAATACGATAGTGACATTACCGCTCTTATGGACTTAGAGCCTGGGCGTGTTGACGCGGTAATCACTGACCAGATGGTTGGTTTACGTATGATAAAAGAAGGAAAATCTAATATAAAAGAAGCTGGAAAGCCATTAAATCTTGATGAAATGGGAATTGCTATTCGCAAGGATGATAAAGAAATGGTTGAGAAAGTAAATAAAGCTTTAGATGAAATCATTAAAGATGGTACGTATGAAAAGATCAGTAAAAAATGGTTTGGCCGTAATATTCTTGGGGAAGAGGCAAAAGCGAAGTAAGTTAGCTATTCAATGATTCCATAAATCATGCCCCACTTTTCATGTGGGGCATTTCATTCCCTACTAAAATCCACACAATATGAGGTGACACATATGTTTGAAATTTTTATTTCTACCTATCCTACACTCTTAAAGGCTACTATTGTCACATTACAATTAACATTAACATCCCTATTACTAGGTTCACTAATTGGATTACTATTCGCCTTCTTTCGAATCTCTAACAATAAGGTTTTAAATAGTATTGCTCATGTATACATCGCCATTATTCGTGGTACACCTTTAATTGTTCAAATCGCGATTCTCTATTTTGGGATTACATCTGTTGTTGTTTTTACCCCTTTTTGGGCAGGAGCAATTGCTTTAGCAATTCATAATGGGGCATATATTACAGAAATTTTCCGCGGGTCAATTCAATCCGTTGACCGGGGACAATTGGAAGCTGCTCGTTCTTTAGGCATGCCTTATCCTTTAGCGATGCGCCGTATTATCTTACCGCAAGCATTTCGCCTATCTCTTCCTCCTCTAGGGAATCAATTTATTATTGGATTGAAAGATTCTTCCCTTGTTGCTTACGTAGGGATGTCCGAATTATGGGGATCAGGTTTATCGATTGCCGCAGGTAACTTCCAACAATTAGATACATATATCATTGTTGGTGTATATTATCTCGCACTTGTTCTTCTATTTACTTATCTTGTTAGTCTGCTAGAAAAACGACTACAACGAAAAGAAAATAACTCTGTCCACGTCAATACAAAGAACAAGAAAGAAGTTTCTTTATAATAAAAAGCAAGCTCCAAGAGAGCTTGCTTTTTCACTTTAAAATATATCTAATTTTATTGATTTACCTTTTTAATAGCCTCTTTTTCCTCTATATGTTCCTCACGATATGAAATATTATGAGGGTCTAGTCCATTTCCTAAAGAACCGTAGAAATGTTCTTTATGAGGATCAATTAACTCACTTCCTTGATAGTACACACGTGGTGTATTCCAAAGCGCTGCCAATGCTTTTGTCATTGGCATTTCGTGATAACGTTCCGGCCACATTTCTTTAATTTTCTCTTTTACTAACGGATAGTATTTAGAGCTCATAGCAGGAAACAGATGATGTTCTGTATGATATGAGAAATTGAAATGTAAAACGTCTACCCAGCGCGGCACTGTTACTGATAAACAGTTTGCTAATGGATCATTTACTGGAACAATTGGATTTAAGCGATGATTTGTTGCGATATATGCCATTACAATAAAGTTAGCAATTAACAACGGAATCACGTATGCAAATAACCACTTTGCAGGTCCCATAATAAACAATAGACTAATCCAAACCGTCCAAGGCAAAAGAAGTTGAAGCCATACAGATTTTTGATTGGATGACTTAAATTCCTTAATAAAATGAAAGAACATTCGAGTCGAATGCAATGTAAATTGAATTGTTAGTGACAGAAAACTAAAGAATGAACGAACATGAAGAGGCATGTGATATACCCAGCTCAAAAATTTACTCTTTTTAAGTTTCTCAAGTGTCGGCCATGCATCTGGATCATTCTCTTCATGCTGTGTGTGAACATGATGCGTTGCATTATGCCACTTTCTCCAAAGTTTTGGACCAGTTGATAATGGCATAAATGCAATCGCACCTAAAAAATCACGAAGCCATGCTTTTCTTACAACCGTTCCATGTAAAATTTCATGTCCTAAAAATCCAAGTGAAGCAAAACATAGTCCAAGAACAATTGCAATTCCTAGATTTGCCCACACATTCAATTCAAATACACCAATCGTTATTAACCCCGCCAATGCCACAAGTAAATAAGCCAGTCCACCAAATAAACGAGTAGGAACTGGTTTAAATGCTTTTTTTGGCAAATGTGGTGATACACGCGCTGCATACCACCCAAACGTATGAAGCTCCTTCATCCTTTTGCCCCTTTCTTATGCCGCGCCCTGCGCAACTTGCATATATCAATTCTTGCTTCCAGATTGATTTTACTAGGCGATCCAAAAAGCATTTATCATAAGGAAAATATACTCACTCTATCGTCACTTATTTTTCGCTTTTATTATCAATGAAAAACATTTCTCTTTTTACTCTCTATCAACCTTTCCACATGATGAATCATAACAATAGACTTTCTATATTGTCAATAACTTTTATGACCTAGTAATAAAAGTTGGTTATATTTTTATAATTATACCTTATTTCAATAAAGAGAAAGTATAGGTTTTATAAGGATTTATCCGTTATATATATAAATATACTTAAAAGCTACAAACTCTATCTCACTCAAGAACTCTCTACGTATTAACAAATATGATCACTTGAATTTAGTTTTATATAAAGCATACCTCTTCATACTAATCCCCAAAAATAATTATTTTAGAATAACTATATCTTTTGTTCATCAAAATTAAAATCCTTCAAAAATAGCACACATGAATTCCATATAATATGGAGATATTAAAAGGAAAATTGTTCTAAATCAGGAGGTTTTCGTAATGACAGATGACACATTTCCACAATTGCCATCATCCTATTGGATTAAATCCACTCAGTTTCCTACTTTTCCTCATTTATCCGAAAATATAAAGACAGATGTTGCTGTCATCGGTGCTGGTATTACAGGCATTACCACTGCCTATTTACTCGCTAAAGAAGGAATGAAAGTTGTTTTAATTGATTCTGGCTCTATTTTAAATGGAACAACTGGACATACAACTGCAAAAGTAACAGCACAACATGATCTTATTTATGACGAATTAATAAATCATTTTGGTGTTGAAAAAGCTCGGCTTTACTACGAATCAAATAATAAAGCTCTACAATTTATAAGCGAGACTGTGCAAGCATATAAAATTGACTGTAATTTCACAAATGAAGATTCCTATTTATATACAACTACTAATAATGGATTACGAAATTTAACGAAAGAATATGAAGCCTATCAAAAATTAAATATTCCTTGTGACTATGTTCAATCCCTACCCCTACCTATTCCAGTACAATCAGCACTTGTAATGAAGAATCAAGCGCAATTCCATCCTCTCCTTTATTTAAAAACACTTTTAGAAAAGTTTGTGGAAATGGGTGGAACAGTTTATGAACAAACAACAGCGCTTGATATTGAAAAAGGGGTTTATCCACAAGTAATTACAAAGAGTGGTCACCGCATCACTTGTGGATATGTCGTCTCTTGCTCACATTTCCCTTTTTATGATGCTAATAGCTTTTTCTTTACGCGAATGTATGCAGAACGTTCCTATGCTCTTGCTATAAAAGCGAAAACAAATTATCCAGGAGGCATGTATTTAAGTATTGATGATCCAAAACGCTCCTTACGCTATATAACAGACAATGGTGAACAACTAATTTTAATCGGTGGAGAAAGCCATAAAACAGGGCAAGGGATTAATACGATGCTTCATTATGAAGCACTATATTCCTTTGCTGAAGCTACTTTTGGAGTAGATGAAGTTCCTTATAGATGGTCTGCACAAGACTTAATTACTTTAGATAAACTCCCTTATATCGGACATATTAATGAAAGTAATCCAAATATATTTGTTGCAACAGGATATCGTAAATGGGGTATGACTACTGGAACTGCAGCAGCTCATTTACTAAAAGATTCAATTACAAAAATTCACAATCCCTATAAAGAACTTTTTGTACCATCACGCTTCCACTCGAATCCGGACATAAAATCATTCCTTACACAAAACATCGATGTTGCTAAACATTTAATTGAAGGGAAAATTGAAATTGCTTTACGTAAACCAGAAGATCTTGAAGTTGGCGAAGGATCTGTTGTACGTGTCAACGGTAAACGCGCAGGTGCCTATAAAGACAAAGAAGGAGAATTACATATTGTCGATACAACTTGTACGCACCTCGGCTGTGAAGTTGAATGGAATAACGGTGATTGCACTTGGGATTGTCCTTGCCACGGATCTCGCTTTTCAATTGATGGGGACGTTATCGAAGGCCCAGCAGATCAGCCATTGAAACGAGTTGATAACGAGTAAAAAAATAAAGAAGTTCAACGGAAATCCCGTTGAACTTCTTTATTTTTATGAAGATTTTTCAGATAAATTCCGACAAAAGAAGGAAAATGTTAGCATTCAACAAAATAATATATTAATTTACAAAAAAGAGGTGAATACTATGCAACCTTCTGCTCCACCTCATCTAGAATCTACAAAAACTACCTTTTCAAGCTCTATTACAAAACTTGTTGTTTTTATTTGTTGGCTAGCCATTCTAGCTGACGGATATGATTTAGGTATTTACGGTGCCGTTCTACCAAAGCTCCTAGAGGACAATAGTTGGGCCCTATCACCAGCTCACGCTGGAACAATTGCCAGCTATGCTTTATTTGGGATGTTTATTGGTGCTATTCTAGTTGGAACCATTACAGATCTAATTGGACGAAAATGGACACTCATATGCTGCCTAGCCCTTTTTTCTATTACAATGGGCTTAGCTGCAATTGCTCCTTCTCCGGAATTATTCGGGCTATCTCGATTTATCGGAGGAATTGGATTAGGTGGTGTTATCCCAACAGCTTCGGCACTTACTGTTGAGTATTCACCCCAAAAGCGACAATCTTTTATTTATGCACTTATGTTTACCGGCTATCCTTTAGGTATCGTACTAGGCGCCATTTTGTCCATGTTTATGTTAGAAGATTTCGGATGGAGAATTATGTTTGGAATCGGAATGATTCCGCTACTTCTCATTCCTTTCATTGTTCGTTATTTACCTGAGTCCATTCAATTTTTGCTGTCACGTAATCGGCAAGAAGAAGCGAAACAAATTCGTGATCGTTTTCAAATTGAATTACATGTAAGAAAAGAAATTCCTCAAACATCATCTAGTATACAAAAGAAAAACGGATTCCTTACATTATTCTCAAAAGAATACATGAAAGCAACTCTACTTTTCTGGACCACTTATATAATGGGAATGTTTTTAATATACGGTTTAAACACTTGGCTACCACAGATGATGCGCCAAGCAGGATATCCACTTGGATCTAGTTTATCATTTCTACTTATGCTAAACATTACTGCAGCTATCGGTGCATTATTTGCCGGGGCAATCGCGGATCGTATAGGAGCCAAAATTGTTATCAGCATCTCCTATCTTATGGCGGCCATATGTATCGGACTATTAACAATTAAACCATCCATTACAATCATTTATCTTTTAATTGGTCTTGCTGGAATTGGATCAGTCGGTATTACTCAAATATTAAATGCGTATGTAACACAATACTTCCCATCGCATATCCGAGCCACCTCTTTAGGCTGGGGACTTGGCCTTGGACGAATTGGCGCAATCGCCGGTCCAGTTCTTGTTGGTATTATTATGACAATGCAATATGACCTGGCATGGAATTTTTACTTATTTTCATTTGCAGGTCTTATCGCAGCCATCTCTGTTTTCTTTATTCCTACAAACAAAAAAAGAGCATAAACTTACTTGTGCTCTTTTTTGTATACTTCAAACAACATATTTCGAAATAATGTATTTAAGCTTTCAATATCGATGCCTAGCCCCTTTTCAATCCCTTTCACGTATTGCTGATAATAATCAATTTGCTCTTCTAAAAATTGATTTAACACATTAATTTTTAGACCAATATCCAATTCAGTACCCGCTTTTTTCTTTATTAGCAACTTTTCAATTTCATTCAATACAATAGGCTCTACTGATAGTTCCGTAATTAACCGGTCAAATTCTACAGGGGGCAATGTCCCTTTCTCTTCTAACCATTTACAGGCTAAAATAGGACGTAATACGTAAAAGTACTTTTTCAACTTTACATTTTCACCTTGTAAAAATTCACGATAGTTTTTTGAAGCCATATGTAAGTAATGATATATTGTTGATTTCGGATCAAAATCCTTTTCACTCATTTGCTGAAGTTGTTCCGGAAGATTAGAGTTTTTCGAATAAAAAATCGGTGATCGAACCCATTCAAGTAACGCTGGATTTGACTTTGCAAATAGTTGCAATGCCTTTTTAATATCCCAACCACTTATGTCTAAATCATCGCTAATTGGATATTCAATTACATCACGTTTATCATGAATTGATAAATACCACTCTACAGGACGTATATAGACAAACCTAACATCATAATCACTATCTTTCGACGGAAATCCCCACGCCCTGCTCCCTGATTCTACAGCAAATAAAATTTTCACATCATTCTCTTTTTCAATTCTTTCTAATTCTAATTCAATTTTCCCTTTCATTTCATACCCTCCCTATTTTTTGATCATTTCCCTGGAAATTCGACAAATGTACTTCTAATTTTACTACATACTAAAATAGCTGTCAGAAAATTCCCGACAGCCCAACAAAACACTTATTTTTTCTTTTCAATTACAGCAATTGCAATTCGTTCAATCTCTTTTTGAATTTCTTCTTTATATGCATCGACTTTTGAAAAATCCATAGCAGCAATATAAATTCGTTCTAATTTATCACGAACTGATTTTGCCTTCGCTAAGAAAGACATCGCCTCATTCATTTTTGTTTTATACTGAATTGAAACGTCGCGAATTTCCGTAGCATACTTCTCATCTGTCCCTGGTGTAACAATGAGATCATACATATCAATAATTTCATCACCTTCACGACTTGGAAAATATTCATGCGGTGCTGTGCTATCAAAAATTGCAAATCCTAGTTCCCTTACAATAATCATATCGAGACTATTTGGATCAAATCCACAATGATACACTTCTACTTCAAAACCTTTTTCTTCTGCTGCCTTGGCTAATTTTTTAAGCATCGTTGATTTCCCGGAACCTGGGCGACCTTTTATAAAATAGCGATGCGGCAGTCCTTCTGTTAAATTAGGAACGAAATCAACCGCTCCCTTCGGTGTAGCAGCCCCTAAAAAACGGTGTTTCACAATTGATTTATCTCCACTTTTATCTGCAAATAGTTTCTGTATAAGTTGATCTGTTAATTCGTTTGCTTTATTAAAATCAATGTTATTAATATATATTTTCTCCCACTCATCATGTATAACTAACGCTTCTTTAAAACATCCATAAGCTGTTTGAAAGGCTTTACTTGCTTCTGAAACGAATCGTTCAATCTCTAATTTCTGCTTTCTTAATTTATTTGAGTCCCAAGCAACCCCTAAATTTATATACTCTTCTACAACTCCAGGCATTTTCGGCTCAATAACGTGTGGCGATGTCCCATCGACAATTCCTACATTTAACTTCGGAATAATTACACCGTCAACTGACTTATTGTCAGAAGAACAATGTAAAAATTCAATATTATATCCTTTTTCAGCCCATTCACGCCCAATTGCTTTTATTAAAGAAGACTTCCCTGTTCCTGGACCGCCTTTTAAAATAAACAACCTATCTAGCCCTTTTAAACTCTCTTCATACAAGCTATAAAATCCTCTAGCTGTATTTCCACCAGCAAAATAGTTCAATACATTCCCTGTCACTGCACCCACCCCTTCGCAGCATTCTACTTACATAAGCTACAATATGCGAGATACTTTATTTGGGTGAATACCTATTTTGTATTGCACTAAAAAAGGAAATGAATTACAATTAAATAAACAAAAAATTCCGAACCTTAAAACTGAATATACCTTTATCAAGAGAGGCAGAGGGACCGGCCCTTTGAAGCCCAGCAACCTCAGTTTATAAAAACTGAATAGGTGCTAATTCCTGCAAAATGCTTTGCATTTTGGAAGATAAAACTTAACTACTGTATGTAAAGCTCATCTTTCTTGATTATGGAAGATGAGCTTTTTATTATTTTAAAAACATATATTGGAGGTATTTAGGATGAAAGTAATTGACCTATCACAAACGTTTGAAAACAATATGTCTCAATTTCCTGGAACACCTAAAATCCAACTAGAAGCAATTACAAGTGTTGAAGAGACAGGATATCAAGTTACAGATTTTCATTCTGTCGTTCATGTCGGCACTCATTGCGATGCTCCTGCGCATTTTATTTCTGGTGCAACAACAATTGATCGATTACCCCTTGATCAATTTGTAGGCGAAGCTGTTCTTATCGATGTAACTCATGTTCAAGAACGAAAGTTGCCTAAGGAAGTACTAAATACCACCGACATAAAGGAAGGAGATATTGTTATTTTCCATTCTAATCTATCTAATAAATGGAACACGGAATCTTATGCGAAAGAAGCATTTTATCTTTCCGAAGAATTAGCTGAAGAACTAGTTAAATTAAAAATAAAATCTGTCGGTTTAGATTTTATTTCTCCTGATGAAGTAACTACAGAAACATCACCTATTCATCACATATTACTAGGGAATAACATTTATTTAATTGAAAACTTAACAAATCTAGATTCCATTAAAACGAAGCGCTTCTTTTTCTCAGCAGCACCTTTAAAAATTAAAAATAGTGATGGTGCTTTTGCCAGAGCATTCGCCGTTATTTTTTAAAATAAGAACTACTTGAGGACAACAAAAAAAGCAAAGATCACTTTTGACCTTTGCTTCTATATTTTTTATTTAAGTTAAGAAAGAATTGTTCCACCCGTGGGCGTACCCAAGCTAAATAATCTTTATCTTTCTTCTTTGTACAAGCTATCTCTTCTCCATCTACCATTCCGACAAGTTCTAGCTCTAACATTTGCCTCGTGAATGCTAACATGTCTACTTCTTCTGCCGGATACTCTTCTTTTAATTTCTCCTCAATTTCTCCCAATAAAAAACCGTCACGCATCATTGCTAGTGCATCAATCCAAAGTGGCGGCATTTCATATTTTTCTCCTGTAATCGTATCTTTTACAATATAATTCTTTTGCTCTTTTCGAAATTGAATCGTGTGTAAACATACAGCCGAATTTAATGTTAATTCCATCATACCACCCCTTTCATCATATCTGCATAGAAAAAAGGATGCGCGTGCACCCCTTCTTTTCTTTTCATAACACTACCGAACCGTTACACGAGCTCAAAGCTTCATGTCGATATTTTCCTCCATTATAAACGAAGTGTTTTATAAAAAAAACCCTTCTTGAAACATTTTATAAAATGTTTATATTTACACAACAAGAGCACTTTTCTGAAAAATTTTTTCTTCTAATGCACTACGCTGTTGGTAAATAAATTTTCACTTTCGTTCCTACGCCCATACTACTTTGAATTACGATACTCCCTTGATGTTCTTCAATAATTTTATATGTAATCATTAACCCAAGACCTGTACCATTCTCCTTTGTTGTATAAAATGCCTTTCCGATTTTCTCTATCTTCTCATTCTCTATACCAAAACCTTGATCTTCGACAGAAATACACAAATTATCTCCAGCTTTTTTGAATGCACGAATATGAATGTCTCCACCTTCTGGCATCGATTCTATTCCATTCTTGATAATGTTTAACAACACTTGTTTTAATTGCTTATCATCGCCATTTATAGCGGGTAAATTTCCATCTACTTGCAAGTGGAATTTCACCTTATATTGAGACGCATAACTTTCCATTAACTGTACAACATATAAAAGGATTTCTCGTATATTACACCATTCATAATTAATCGGTTTCGGCTTTCCCAATAACATCAATTCACTAACAAACCCGTTAATCCTCTCAATTTCTTGTAGCATAATCTCATAGCTCATCACATCAGCAGGGTTTCTTTCTTTTTGGATTTGTGTAAATCCTTTTAGAGCTGTTAATGGATTTCGAATTTCATGAGCAATTGTTGTAGACATAGTCCCAATTACAGCTAAATTTTCGGTCTCTTTCATAATGTTCATCATCTCAACAACTGTTCTTACATAAGACTGAAATCGTTTTAACAAAGAATGTGAAATAATAAAAAAGAATACACATAAAACAAGCGGAATCACAACTTTTATATCTTGTAATACCAACGTAAAAAATACATATTTTCCAATTACACTAAAGGAAACTAAATAAAAATATTTTCTATTCACAAAAATCGGTGCAAATAAAATTAACAGTATTTCAACCATATTTCCGTTTTCAAAAACACGATCACTGTGTAGATAAATCATTAGGTTATTAATAAGATCAGTAAGCATGTACCCAATTAAAAATAAATATTTTACAAAATAAACATACCCTTGTTTTTGAAGATATATTGAAATAGGAAATAAAGATATTACTAATATATATACACCTATCCCCATACCACCTTCTGGCCAACCTATCGTTGCCTCATTAATATCCATAGCAGGATAAACAAAATAATAGATAACGTCATATAAAAAGAATATAATATAGAATAATAATAAAAATACTTTTAAAGCTTCTCTTTCTTCATAAACCAAGCTTTTGAATTTGTTCATATAAAAACTCCTCTTGATCAATACCCCAAAAATATTTCAAATTTTATCCCTTTAAATTATAATTATGAAATTGCTTTCAGGGCAATATGTAACCTTCTAATACGAAAAGATCCCGTATTAAGAT